>JANNKS010000179.1:0-8054 GCA_031396425.1 Rhizobacter sp.
CTCTACGCAGCTGCCGGAGAGAACGCCGTGCCTTCGAATTCACAGACCCTCACCAACCTTCTCGGAAAGGTACTCCGCATCAACAGCGACGGCAGCATTCCAACCGACAATCCCTTTTTCGGAACGGCCACCGGAGCGAACCGCTTGATCTGGACCCTCGGTCTGCGCAACCCTTTTACGTTCGGTGTCCATCCGGTGACGGGCCGCATCTTCATCAACGACGTCGGCCAGAGTACGTGGGAAGAGATTAACGATGGCCTCGCAGGCGGGAACTATGGATGGCCTGCATCGGAGGGGCCCGCCACGACTCCGCATCTTTCTCCCGTTCACTATTATGCGAATGCCTCAGACACCTGCGCCATCGCCGGAGGCACCTTCTACGCGCAGGAAGTTCGTCAGTTTCCGGGCAGCCTTGTCGACTCGTATTTCTTTTCCGATCTCTGTGGAGGATGGATCCGGAGCTTGAGCGAGGCCGCTGTATCCTCCGTGGAAATCAAAGCCACCGGCATCTGCCACACCGACCACTACACGCTCAGCGGGGCCGACCCCGAGGGCCTGTTTCCGGCCATCCTGGGGCACGAAGGGGCCGGTGTCGTGGTCGATGTCGGGCCGGGTGTGACGACGCTTCGCAAAGACGACCACGTCATCCCGCTGTACACGCCCGAATGCCGCAGCTGCAAGTTCTGCCTGTCGCGCAAGACCAACCTGTGCCAGCGGATCCGCGCCACCCAGGGCCAGGGGCTGATGCCCGACGCGACGTCGCGCTTCAGCCTGAACGGCAAGCCCATCCTGCACTACATGGGCACCAGCACGTTCAGCAACTACGTCGTGGTGCCTGAGATCGCGCTGGCCAAGATCCGCAGCGACGCGCCGTTCGACAAGGTCTGTTATATCGGCTGCGGCGTCACCACCGGGGTGGGCGCGGTGCTGTTCACGGCCAAAGTGGAGGCCGGCGCGAATGTCGTCGTGTTCGGTCTGGGCGGCATCGGCCTGAACGTGATCCAGGGCGCGAAGATGGTGGGCGCCGACTAGATCATCGGCGTCGACCTGAACCCGGCGCGCGAGGCCATGGCGCGCCAGTTCGGCATTACGCACTTCATCAACCCGAACGACGTGCAGGCGGCGGGCGGCACGGTGGTGGAGCGAATCGTTCAGCTCACCGACGGCGGCGCCGACTACAGTTTTGAGTGCATCGGCAACACCACCACGATGCGCCAGGCGCTCGAGTGCTGCCACAAGGGCTGGGGCAAGAGCGTGATCATCGGCGTGGCAGCGGCCGGGCAGGAGATCGCCACGCGACCGTTCCAGCTCGTCACCGGCCGGGTCTGGATGGGCAGCGCCTTCGGCGGCGCGCGTGGCCGCACCGACGTGCCCAGAATCGTCGACTGGTACATGGACGGCAAGATCAGCATCGACCCCCTCATCACGCACACGCTGAAGCTGGAGCAGATCAACCACGGCTTCGAGTTGATGGAGCGCGGCGAGAGCATCCGCAGCGTCGTGCTGTATTGACGATCCGGGCATTCGCCATGCAGGGCCTGCAACAGTTCCTCGCCTTCGCGCAGACCGCGCGCCGCGGCAGTTTTGCCGCGGCAGCGCGCGACCTCGGTGGCACGCCCTCGACGCTGGCCAAGAGCGTGGCACGGCTCGAAACCACGCTGGGCGTGAAGCTGTTTCACCGCACGACGCGGCAGGTGAGCCTGACTGCCGACGGCGAGCGGCTGTTCCACCGCTGCGAACGCGTGCTCGCGGAATTCGAGGAACTTCAGGCCGACGCCGCCGGTTCGCGCGTCGCCCCCTCGGGCACGCTGCGCGTGGACCTGCCCATCTTCTATGGCCGCCGCTTCGTGCTGCCGCTGCTGGCCAGGCTGCAGCGCGAACACCCGGCACTGACCTTCGAAGTGCGCATGCAGGACGGCTTCGCCGACCTCGTGCGCGATGGCATCGACCTGGCGGTGCGCATGGGCGAGCTGCGCGATTCGTCGCTGGTGGCGCGCCGCATCGACTCGCAAACGCTGGTGTTCGTCGCCAGCCCGTCCTACCTGAAGGCGCACGGCACCCCGCAGCGCGTCGAAGACCTCGCGGCGCACCAGGCGGTCGCGTTTCGCATGCCCAGCAGCGGCCGCAAGCGGCCGTGGCAGGTGCGCCAGGGCCGCCGCACCGTCGAGCTGCAACCGGCCCACACCCTGCTGATCAGCGACACCGAAAGCCTGGGCGCCGCCGCGCGGCTCGGCCTGGGCCTGTGCCAGTTGCCCGACAACATCGTGCAGGACGAACTGGCCAGCGGCGCACTCGTCGAGGTGCTGCCCGCGTGCCGCCCGCCGGCGATGCCGATCAGCGCCGTTGTGCCGTCGGGCCGCCTGGTGCCGCCGCGGGTGCGCGTGTTGCTCGATGCGCTGGACGGGCTGCGCGATCGCGCGCGTTGAATCTGATCTCGTTCCGTGTCTGCTGTGCTGCCGGCGTCGCCCGCCGCCCGCCGCTCATCGTTAGACACCCCAGCGGGTATAGCGCACCGCGAGTGCGGTGGCGATGCCGTACGCGGCCATGCCCAGCGCGACCAGCGCGAAGATCGTCCAGGGCGGGGACTGCGCCAGCGCCAGCGCCCAGCCGCCCAGCGCCACCAGCACCAGCCTCAACGTGCCGGCCAGCACCGGCCCCGCCACCTTGCCTGCCCCGAGCGACGAGAAGTACAGGCACAGGCCCAGGCCGAACAGCCCGTAACAAGGCCCGGCCCAATGGAAGTACAACGCCGCCGAGGCCAGCGCGGCGGGGTCCTGCGTGAACAGGCGGCTCCACAGGTCCGGCCACAGCGCGAGCAGCAACCCGAGCACTCCCAGCAGGCTCGTGGCCAGCAGCGCGGCCGTCCAGGCGGCGCGCCGGGCGCGCGCCACCTGGCCCGCGCCGATGGCCATGCCCACCAGCGGCACCGATGCCACACCAATCGCGAACGCGATCGGCACGAGCAGGAATTCCAGACGCGTGCCGATGCCGTAGCCGGCGAGTGCAGTGGTGCCGAACTGCGCCACCAGGCGCGTCAGGATCAGGATCGTGAGCACGGTCTGCAGCGGCGAGATGCAGGCGAACGCGCCCACCTTCAGGATGTCGCTCAACAGGTCGCGTTGCAGCGGCGTGGCACGCAGCCGCAAGCGCACGCGCGCCCGGCCCGAGCGCAGATAGCCATAAAGCACGGCGGCGCCCAGCCCGTTCGCGACCACCTGCCCGGCCGCGACACCGGGCATGCCCAGCTGCGGAAACGGCCCCCAGCCCAACCCCAGCGCCCCGCCGACCAGCACCTGCGCCAGGGCCACCAGCAACAGGGTGACCGATGGCACGGCCATGTTGCCTGAGCCGCGGATCACCGAGGCGAAGGTGTTGACCAGCCAGATGAAGATCGAGCCGAGGAACGCCACGTTGGCGTAGGCCACCGCCTGCGTCAGCGCTTCGCCGCTGCCGCCCAGAGCGGCAAACAGGGCCGGGCCGAACACCAGTATCAACACCATGTAGAGCGTGCCCGCGGCCAGGCCGATCCACAGCGCGTGCACGGCCAGGGCATCGGCGCGGGCCGGGTCTCCGGCACCGAAGGCGCGGCTCACCGCCGACGACACACCGCCGCCCATCGCACCGGCCGACATCATCATCTGGAACATGACGAGCGGAAACACCAGCGCCATGCCGGCCAGCGAGGGCACACCGAAGCTGCCGACGTAGCTGGTCTCGGCAATCGCCGCCACCGCCGTCGCGCTCATCGCCAACATGTTGGGCAGCGCAAAGCGCAGCAGCGTCGGCAACAGCGGCGCACTCAGCAAAGGCTCGTTGCCAGGGCGCGCCGCAGCGGGAGGGGCGATCGGTGGGCTTGCCGCGCTCATGGTGTTGTCCAGTTCCTGATGTTCTAGGCTTGTCGGTCACGACGATCATTGCATATGCAATCAAAGTGGGTGGTGCGCTGCAGCGCCGCCCCTGGGCGGCACCCGGGTTCTCCACCAGGTGTTGCGCCCGTCGTCCTGCCCCTTCGACAATCCGCACGAGACCGAAACGGGCCGCGCGGTCAGCCAATTTCGTGCGCCGCCGACGAGGCTTGATGACGGTCAAGCGGTAGGAGCATCGCAACGGCGACAGTCGGGGCATGCACCGCACAGCGCCCCCAACACCATGAACCGCACCAGCACCGCGATCACCGCTTCAACGCCGAACCGGCCTCCACCCAGGTTTCCGATGGAACGAGCGGCGAGTGCGTGGCTCGGCGCCATCGCCGCCGACCGACCGGAAATGCAGCCGCACTGGGCCGACCTCGACCGGCTGACCCACGCGCTGGTGGCCAGCGTGACGAACGGCATTTCGCCGGCGTCGCTCGCGCAGGCCTTTGGCGACTGGGCGATGCACCTCGGGCTGGCCCCCGGCAAACAGGGCCAGCTGGTCGAGAAGATGGCGCGCAAGACACTGCGCTGGTGGCTCTTCGCCCGCCGCGCGCACGACCCGGAGTGCGAACCTTGCATCGAGGCGCTTGCGCAGGACAGACGATTCGCCGATCCGGCGTGGAACGTCTGGCCGTACAACTTGATGTCGCAGGGTTTCCTGCTCACGCAGCAGTGGTGGCACGTTGCAACCACCGGCGTGCCCGGCGTGTCACGCCACCACGAAGACGTGATGAACTTCGCGGTGCGCCAATGGCTCGATCGCTTCGCGCCGACCAACTTCCTCGCCACCAACCCGGTCGTCTTGCGCGAGACGGCACGGCGCAGCGGCGCCAATCTGTGGGACGGCTGGCTGAACGCCCTCGACGACGCGCGGCGTCTGGCGATGGGGGAGAACCCGGTCGGTGCCTCGGCCTTCGAGGTCGGCCGCAATGTCGCCACCACCCCCGGCAAGGTCGTGCTGAAGAACCACCTGATCGAGCTGATTCAGTACCAACCCACGACAAAGGCGGTGCATGCCGAGCCGGTGCTGATCGTGCCGGCCTGGATCATGAAGTACTACATCCTCGATCTGTCGGCGCACAACTCGCTCGTGCGCTACCTGGTCGACAAGGGCCACACCGTGTTCATGATCTCGTGGAAGAACCCGAGCGCCGAAGACCGCGACCTCGGCATGGAGGACTATCACCGCTTCGGCGTCATGGCCGCGCTGGACGAGATCGCCGCTCGCGTCCCGGCGGTGCGCGTGCACCTGGCCGGTTACTGCCTGGGCGGCACGCTGGCCGCGATCGCCGCGGCAGCGCTGGCCCGCGATGAGCCTCAGCCCGACACGCCGCGCCTGGCCAGCCTGACGCTGCTCGCCGCGCAGACCGATTTCGACGACCCCGGCGAGATATCGCTGTTCATTGACGACAGCCAGGTGACTTTCCTGGAAGACCAGATGAGCGTGCGCGGAACGCTCGACGCCAAGCAGATGACCGGGGCGTTCCAGGTGCTGCGTTCGAACGACCTGATCTGGTCGTACCGCCTGAACAACTACCTGCTCGGCCAACGCCAGCCGATGACCGACCTGATGGTCTGGAATGCGGACTCGACGCGTCTGCCCTATCGCATGCACTCCGAGTACCTGCGCCAGTTGTTCCTCGACAACCAGCTCGCCAAGGGGCGCTACCGCGTTGCCGGGCGAGCGGTGGCGCTGACCGACATCCGCGCGCCGATCTTCGCGGTGGGCACTTTGACCGATCATGTCGCGCCCTGGCGCTCGGTCTACAAGATCCACCTGCTCGCCGACAGCGAGGTGACCTTCGCCCTGACCAGCGGCGGCCACAACGCGGGCATCGTGTCCGAGCCCGGGCACCCGAACCGCAGTTTCCAGCTGCTCACCCGGGCCAACGACGCGCCGCACCTCGACCCGGACGCCTGGTTGTCGGCCGCGCCGCGCGCCGAGGGGTCCTGGTGGCCAGCCTGGGAGGAGTGGCTTGCCGGGCACTCGAGCCAACGGGTGGCGCCGCCGCGAGTCACCACCCATGCCGAAGGCCCGATTGCGGATGCGCCGGGCAGCTACGTGCGCCAGCGCTGAGCGCAGTCGATGAATCAGGGCCGGCGCCACCGGAACGCGGAGTTGACCGCGGTGGAAGACCCGCCCGCCAGGTTCAGGCCTCGCGCGGGCGGTGTTGTTCGATCATTTCCTGCAGCACCGCCTTGAGCAGCGCGGCGCGCTGGCGACCAAACGGCGCGAGCACCTTGCGCTCGTGAGCGCGGGCACTGGCGATCAGGCCCTGCGCCATTGCCTCGCCCTGCGGCGTGATGCAGGCCAGCGTCAGGCGCCGGTCGTTTTCGTGAGCGATGCGCTCGACCAGCCCTTTAGCCGCCATGCGGTCGAGCTGGCGCGTCACGGTGGGTTGCGGCGCAAGAACGATCTGCGCCAGGCGCCCCACCGGCAGCGGCTCGCCACCCGACAGTGACGCGAGGATGCGCCACTCGGCCACCGGCAATCCGGCGGCGCGCACGACGGTGTGAAACTCCTCCGAGATCAGCTTGCTCGCCTGGGCCAGCAGCGCGGCGAGGTAGGCGTCGACGAAGCGCTGGCCCGCCATCACCGGTCCTTCGCCGCCGCGGCGGTCCCGGGCGCGGCCATCCGCGCGCAGCGGCGCTCCCACGCGCGCCCGGGCCACAACGTTTTCACCCTTGACCTATGCATTTGCATGGGTTTCAATGTACCCGGCAACACAGGGGGCGCGGCCCCGCACTTTCCCGTAACCTCCTCCCCATGGCCGAACGCTCGTTCACCGAAGAAGTCAAGAAGCTGCGCCTGGGCGAAGGCGAGGTGTTCAGTGGCGAAGGCATCCTGGCCGTCACGAAAGCGCTGCTCGAATCGGGCGTGGCCTATGTGTCGGGTTACCAGGGCGCGCCGGTCTCGCACCTGATGGACGTGCTGGCCGACGCCCAGGACATCCTGGTCGAACACGGCATCCGTTTCGAGAACAGCGCCAGCGAAGCGACCGCCGCAGCCACGCTGGCGGCGAGCGTGAACTACCCGCTGCGCGGCGCCGCGACGTTCAAGAGCACGGTGGGCACGAATGTCGCGAGCGATGCGCTGGCCAACCTCGCTTCGGGCGGTGTGACGGGTGGTGCGCTGATCATCGTCGGCGAAGACTATGGCGAGGGCAGCTCGATCATGCAGGAGCGCGGCCATGCGTTCGCGATGAAGTCGCAGATCTGGCTGCTCGACCCGCGGCCGAACCTGCCTGCCATCGTCGCCGCGGTGAAAACCGGCTTCGAGCTCAGCGAGGCGAGCCACACGCCTGTGATGCTGCAGCTGCGCATCCGCGCCTGCCACGTGCACGGCCAGTTCACCGCGAGTGCGAACCGGCGCTCGCCGTACACGCTGCACGAAGCGATGCAGAACCCGCGCCGCGACACCAGCCGCATCGTGCTGCCGCCGGCGAGTTTTGCGCACGAGAAGGAAAAGCTGCAGCAGCGCTGGCCGGCGGCGGTGAAGTTCATCACCGAACGCGGCCTGAACGAATTTCTAGCGGAAGATGCGGCCGACGTCGGCATCATCGTCCAGGGTGGCAACTTCAACACGCTGCTGCGCGTTCTCGAACGGCTGGGCGTGGCCGACGTGTTCGGGCGCAGCCGCATTCCGCTCTACCTGATGAACGTCGCCTACCCGGTGATCGACCGTGAAGTGCTTCGCTTTGCGCAGGGCAAGCGCGCGCTGTTGATGGTCGAAGAGGGCCAGCCCAATTTCATCGAGCAGAACGTCGCGACGATCCTGCGCGCCGGCGGCGCCAGTGCTGCGCTGCATGGAAAGGACCTGCTCGCGCCGGCGGGCGAGTACACGGCGGCCGAGGTGCTCAAGGGGGTGGGCGAGTTCCTGCGGCGCTACGACAAGCTTGACGCGCCGGCGGCGGTGTCTCCCGCGACCGCCTCGTCGGCCACGGCAAAGTCGATCCAGGCGCTGTCCGGCGTTGCAACGTCCACGGCGGCTGCTGCTGCGACGACCGTGCCGCAGCCACCGCAAGCGCGCGCGCCCATCGTGATCAAGCCGCTGTCGGAAACGGTGCACGCGCGCCCGCCGGGCTTCTGCACCGGCTGCCCCGAACGCCCGATCTTCACCGCGATGAAACTGCTCGAGCG
>JANNKS010000183.1:0-3235 GCA_031396425.1 Rhizobacter sp.
TGCTCGACCAGCTGGACGCCGAACTCGCGCTGCATGGCCAGCCCTGGCTGCTCGGCGCGCACTACAGTGCGGTCGATCCGTATGCACTGATGCTTTGCCGTTGGACACGCGGCTTCAAGCGCCCGGCCCGCAGCCTGCCGAACCTTGCGCCGTATCTTGAGCGGGTACTGGGTCGACCGGCCGTGCAGCGCGCCTTTGAACAGGAAGGGCTGGCCAAGCCGTGGGCTTGATGGGAGGCGTTGCGGCTGCTGGCAGATTCGGCGGGCTACTGGCGGACCAGCGCGGGAAGACCCCCGGCACGGTGCGCATCACCACCCGCATGGTCGCCGCCACAACGCACCGCACTGGCCCGGCATGCGCGCGCGCTGCAGCCAGGCGGCAGCGTCAGAACCGCATTTTGAGACTGGCCCCGGTCGCCCAGGCGCGACCGCGTTCACTCGTCGCGTTCGGGCGCGGCCAGAAGTGCCCGCCCAGCACCTCGGCGGACAACCAATGCTTGTAGATCGGTTGCTCGTACTTGAGCAACACGCCGCGGTCGGACTGGCCGACGCCTGAACCGCGCGTGCCCGAGCCACTGAAAAGTGCTTCGAGCGACACCACGCGCTGTCGCCCGAGCGACTGGTAGGCGCCGACGCTGCTGGACCACTCCAGGTTTCGCGTCCGCTGGGTGATCGTCGCGCCGTTCAGCCAGCGCAACGCCAGCGTTGGCGACACGATCACGTCGTACGACAACGCGGTGGTCGAACCGACACGATCGGCCTTCGTCCAGAACACCGTTTCGCGAAAGTCGAGCCGATGGCCGCTCGCGAATGCCCATTGCAGGTCATAGCGCGCCTGGGCATAGGGTTTGACGCCATGGCTCAGGCCGAGCCTGAAATCGACCACGTCGTCCAGCGACAGCCCGAGCGCGGCGACGAACGAGCGGTCCGCCCTGCGGGCATCCAGCAGCTGCTGCTGACGCAGAAGCGCGTCCGGCGTGTCGCGAATCACATCGCGCCGGTCGTCCCGCCCGACCAGCAGGTAGGCGCGTCGTTCGACATTCGGCAGCCGGAAGTGAGCGTTGAAACGCAGGTCGACATCGCTGCCCTGATCCTGACGCCTCAACCAACTGATGCTCAGCCGGCCATCGCTGACCTTGCCACCGTCACGGAACGGCCGGTCGCCAAACCAGCTGTCGACGCCACGCGCCAGCCACTCGGCGGTCGAACGAGCCGAACGTCGCGTGATTTCCAGCAACTCCTGAGTTGGCGTGGCAAACGCCTCGAGCTCGTTCGCTTCCACGTCGAGCGCCTCGGGGTCGCCGGCCTCGGTGCTCTCGCCGTCCCGCGGGTTGGTGGGGTCCGGGACGGCCGTCGAGGTTTCAGGCGGAGTCGACATCGGCGTTGGCGTGGGCGTTGCCATTGGCGCCGGCGTCGGCGGCACGACCGCCGCACAGGCGCCCAGCAGCAGCGCCAGAAGCGCCATCGGGATTGACCTAGACATGGGTGACTCCAAGACGGCACCTGCCGACGGAGCATGAGCACGGGAACGTTCGCAGGTCCACACCCCTCAGCGCCGGCTTGTTCATGCGGCGATCAGCCTGGGCAGGTTCGCCATGGCTGCCGCGGATTGCGCCTTCAGGCGCGCCATGATCGCCTGCTTTTCGACATCGTTCGGGTCGATGCCGGTCATCAGCTTGCCAAAACCGTCGAGCCGGCTATCGCGGATCCACTGGCGCAGCGCCTTGTCCTGCCCCCACTGGAACTGGTTGCGCATGTTGGCCAGCATGGCGCGTGCGTAGTCGTCCAGTGTGTGGGTGAAGGGGACGGTGCCGCACAGGCCGTTCTTTCGCGCGTCGCCGTCGTAGTGTGCTTCCACATAGGCCACCAGTGCGGCACTGAACGCCGGCTGAGGCAGGCGAACCAGCTGCAGCACGATCCGCTCGCCCTGGAAAATGGGCTGCAGCGGGCGCGGCTCCACCGCGGACGCGGTGCAGTCGACGAACAGCGTGTCGGGCTGTACCGGCACGCGCCCCTGGTCCAGCACGATGTGATCGGTGGTGATGCTCTGCACATGGCCGAGGCGGATGACCTGGCGGATACGGCGCAGCACCTCGAGCTCGGCCGGGGCGATGGTGGCCAGGTGGAACATCGTGGGCAGGTGGTCGGCGTGGATGCGCAGCAAGGCGCCACACGCTTCCAGGCGCAGGAACAGGTCGGCCGTCGACGTGGCCAGCGCGAAGGCCTCCATCTGGTCGGCCTGGCCGCCGATCGCCTCGGTGAAGAACTCCGGGGCTGGTTGCGTGGTGACGCGGTTCACCAGCCACGAGTCACGCGGCATCACCCATTGAATAGCGTCCGGGCTGGCGCCGGCCTGGATGAGCCACACCGCGGCGTCCATCGCGGTCTTGCCCGCACCGACGATGACGAAGTGACGCGGCAGGCTGCTCGGTTGGCCGCCCGGTTGGTGGGTGTGCCACAGCTGCGGCAAGGCGTTCGGCGGCACCAGCCGCACGCCCGGCGCGACCTGAAACCGCGGCGTGTGCGTGGACGGCACCGAGGGGCTGAAGTAGCTTGCGTCCACCACCTTCCTGCGCACCCTGACGCGGGTGCGCACGCCGGACAGCAGCGACTCGAATTCGCCGTCGCCCAGCCAGTTGCACATCGGGTGATAGGCCACGCGAGCACTGGGCAGCAGCTTGTGGTTCATCACGCGATCGAAGTAGCCGCTGACCTCGGGCCCCGACGCCAATTCGTACAGGCCCCGATTCAGGCCGATGCTGTCTTTGCGCCGGCTGCCGAGTTCCATGGAGTTGACGCCGTAGAAGGCCGATGGCTGGTGCAGCGTCACGAACGAATAGGCATCGTTCCAGTGTCCGCCGGGTTTGCCGTGGCGATCGACCAGCGTGATGTGCGCATCGCTCTGGCTGAGCAGCGTGTCGGCAAAGGCCAGACCTGCTGCACCGCAGCCGATCACCAGGTAGTCGGTCTCGATCTTCTGCACGCGGCGTCCTCCGGCTCGGTGTCTCAAGCCATGCGTTGGTAGTACAGGTTTTGCGGATGCCGCGCCTCGGCAAAGAACAACCAACGCTCCGCCAGAAGGCCCGTGTATTGCAGCAGCGTGGCCAGTACCAGGGCCCAGCCCTGCGCCGTGACCAGTAGCAGCAGAGGCAGCACAAAGGCGCCACCCACGCACACCCAGCGCAGGGCGCGCAGCATCGACGGGCTGCGGCCATGAAAAAACTCGCGCGTGTTGA
>JANNKS010000185.1:0-5746 GCA_031396425.1 Rhizobacter sp.
GTCGCCCCTTGCGCTGCAGCGTGGCTACGGCCCCGGCATGTTCAGCTTCAACGCCGGCAACGGCCTCTGCGCCACCTGCGGCGGTTCGGGCTTCGAACACGTGGAGATGCAGTTCCTCAGCGACGTCTACCTGCGCTGCCCGGATTGCGATGGCCGGCGCTTCCGCGCCGAAATCCTGGATGTGAAGATCGACCGGCGCTTTGCCGCCGACGTGATCCGCGACCTGTCGGTGGCCGACGTGCTCGAACTCACCGTCAGCGAAGCGGTGCAGCTGTTCCGCGATGACCGCGAAGTGCAGCGTGTGCTGCAGCCAATCGTCGATGTCGGCCTGGAGTACGTGAAGCTCGGCCAGCCGGTGCCCACGCTGTCGGGCGGCGAGGCGCAGCGCCTCAAGCTCGCCGGCTTCCTGGCCGAAGCGGCGCAGGACCGGACCGCCAGCCGCCAGCCGGTCGCCAAACGCGGGCGCCTGTTCATGTTCGACGAGCCGACCACGGGGCTGCATTTCGACGACATCGCCAAGCTGATGCGCTCGTTCCGCAAGCTGCTCGACGCCGGCCATTCCATCATCGTGATCGAACACAACCTCGACGTGGTGCGCGCCGCCGACTGGCTGATCGACCTCGGGCCCGAGGGCGGCGAGGGGGGTGGCATGCTGGTGTGCACCGGCACCCCCGAAGAGGTGAAGCGCCACCCGACTTCGTTCACCGGCAAGGCGTTGGCCGACTATGACCGCGCGCTCGGCGTCGATGGTCATGGGGTGGAAGAGTCGGCGGCGCTGCAGACCCTGCTCAAGCGCGCCCGCGACGAGCGGCGAGCGAGCGAGCAGGTGATCCGCATCGTGAATGCGCGCGAACACAATCTGAAGGGCCCGTGGCCGAGCGCGACCAGCGCTGCGGCGGGTTCGCCGGCCGCCGCCTTGCTGGCCGTCGAACACGCGGCGTCCGGGCTGAGCGTGGACATTCCGCGCGGCAAGTTCAGTGTCATCACCGGCGTGTCGGGCTCGGGCAAGTCGACCCTCGCGTTCGACATTCTGTTCAACGAAGGCCAGCGGCGTTACCTCGAATCGCTCAACGCCTATGCGCGCAGCATCGTGCAGCCGGCCGGCCGGCCCGAGGTCGACGCGGTGTACGGCATTCCGCCCACGGTCGCGATCGAGCAGCGCCTGTCGCGCGGTGGCCGCAAGAGCACCGTGGCCACCACCACCGAGGTCTGGCATTTCCTGCGCCTGCTCTACGTCAAGCTCGGCCTGCAGCATTGCACCCAGGAAGGCTCGCCGGTGAAGCCGCAAAGCGCCGAGAGCATCGCCGCACAATTGCTGCGCGACCACAGGGGCCAGCATGTCGGGCTGCTCGCGCCGCTGGTCGTGAACCGCAAAGGCCTGTACACCGACCTGGCGAAGTGGGCCAGGCTGCGCGGCCACACGCACCTGCGCGTCGACGGTGAATTCATCAGCGTGAACCCGTGGCCGCGGCTCGACCGATTCAAGGAACACACGCTCGAGCTGCCGGTCGGTGACATCGTCGTGCATGCAAACCATGAGGCCGAACTGCGCGCGCTGCTCGCCAAGACGCTGGAGCTCGGAAAAGGGGTGATGCACCTGCTCAGCCCGCTCGACGGCCTGCAGGTCGCGATGCGCACCGAGGCGTCGACGCTGAACATCGGCAGCGTGAAGGTGTTCTCGACCAAACGCGCCTGCCCGAGCTGCGGCACCAGCTACCCCGAGCTCGACCCGCGCATGTTCAGCTACAACAGCAAACACGGCTGGTGCACCACGTGCGTGGGCACCGGCCTGGCGCTGACGCGCGAACAGCGCAAGGCCTACGACGACTCGATCCGCGATGACGACAACAAGGGGCGCGAACAAAGCTTTCCGTCCGAAGAGACCGAAGTCGAAGGGATCATCGATCAGCCGTGCCCGGACTGTGCCGGCACGCGACTGAACCCGGCATCGCGCGGTGTCACGTTCGAGCAGCATTCGATCGCCGCTGTCGCGCAGTGGAGCGTCACCGACACCCGGCTGTGGGTGGCCGCGCTGAAGCTGACCGGGCGCGACGCTGAAATTGCACGCGACGTCGTGAGCGAAATCAAGAGCCGCCTCGAGTTCCTCGAAGAGGTCGGCCTGGGCTACCTGACGCTCGATCGTGCCGCACCCACGCTGAGCGGTGGCGAAGCGCAGCGCATCCGCCTCGCGGCGCAGCTCGGCAGCAACCTGCAGGGCGTGTGCTACGTGCTCGACGAGCCCACCATCGGCCTGCATCCGCGAGACAACCAGATCCTGCTCAAGGCCCTGCATTCACTGAGCGACAAGGGCAACACCCTTGTCGTGGTGGAACACGACGAAGACACGATCCGGCGCGCCGACCACATCATCGACATCGGCCCGGGAGCGGGCAAACGCGGCGGTTCGCTGGTCGCCGAAGGCAGCGTGGCGGCCATTTCGGCGATCGCCGCATCGGTGACGGGGCGCTTCCTGGCGCAGCCACTCGTGCACCCCTTGCAGGCGCGGCGCTACATCGAACCCGTCACGGCGGCAACGGTGCGCCGCGAGAGCGCCGCCAACCTGCTGATGACGGTGAAAGACGCTTCGCTGCACAACCTGCAGCACATCAGCGTCGACATTCCGCTGCGCCGGCTGGTGGCGATCACCGGGGTCAGCGGCTCGGGCAAATCGACACTCGCGCGTGACGTGCTGCTGGCCAACCTGCAGTTCATCAATGCGCGCGGTGGCAAACCCCACTGGCAAGGATGCAGTGCCATCGACGGCTGGGGTTTCATCGACCGCGTGCTCGAAGTCGACCAGACGCCGATCGGCAAGACGCCGCGCTCGTGCCCGGCCACCTACATCGGTTTCTGGGACACGATTCGCAAGCTGTTTGCCGAAACGCTGGAGGCGCGCGCGCGCGGCGACGCGCCGGCGCGCTTTTCGTTCAATACCGGCGAGGGGCGCTGCGCCGGCTGCGAAGGGCAGGGCATGCGCACCATCGCGATGAGTTTCCTGCCCGACGTGAAGGTGCCTTGCGACGTCTGTCATGGCGCGCGCTTCAACGCCGAAACGCTGGCGGTGAGCTGGCGGGGAAGAAGCATCGGCGACGTGCTGAAGATGGAGATCGACGAGGCGGTGGAGTTTTTCGCGTCGATGCCGAACATCTCGCATCCGTTGAAACTGATGAAGGAGGTCGGCCTCGGTTACCTGACGCTCGGCCAACCCTCACCCACGCTCAGCGGCGGCGAGGCGCAGCGCATCAAGCTCGTCACCGAACTGAACAAGGTGCGCGACGACGTCGGCCGGCGCGGCAACAAGGCGCCGCACACGCTCTATGTGCTCGACGAACCGACGGTGGGCCTGCACATGGCCGATGTGGAAAAACTCATCCGCGTGCTGCACCGGCTGGTCGACGCCGGCCACTCGGTGGTGGTGATCGAACACGACCTCGACGTGATCGCCGAAGCCGACTGGGTCATCGACCTCGGCCCCGAAGGCGGTGTGAAAGGCGGCGCGGTGGTGGCGCAATGCGCACCCGAAGCGCTGGTGCAGTGCGCGGCCAGCCACACCGGGGCGGCGTTGAAGGCGGTGCTGGCGCGGCGCTGAAAGAGCGCCGGGCCGCAACCCACTGACGGCTATCGTGGAGTGGCGGCTCGATCACCATGTGCACCCATGAAGGCTCGCTGCACATAGGCGCCGATCGCGTTGATCTCGGCCGGCTGCAGCACGTGTCGCCACGCCGGCATCGAAGTGCCGGGCAGGCCGTTTCGAATCACGTCGCTCAGGTGCTGCGCTGACTGCTGTGTTGTCGGCATCGCGGTGAGGTCGCGAGCCTTCGGCTCCATGAACTGACCGATCCAGTTCTTGCCGGTGCCGTCGGCGCCGTGGCAGAAGGCGCAGTTCGCCTGGAACAGGCGCTCGCCGCGGCGTTGTTTCGGGCTCAGGCCGGCCAGGCGCGGCGCGATGTCGTGCCGGGCGTACACGCTCGCACCCGACAACGCGTCGACCGCCGGCGCATTCACCTGCCCCGGCGTGAAACCGAAACGCGGGTACGACAGGGGGCGAGCGCTCCACACCAGGCCGGACTCGGCAGCGTTCGGGCGGTCGTGGCACGACACACAGGCCGATACGAAGAGCTGGCGTCCGCGCCGCTGTTCGTCATTGAGCGATTCGGCGTCGGCATCTGCACTGAGCGTGCCGCGCACGAACGGGAAGGCGTGCGCAAAGCGCAGGTGTTCCGGCCAGCCGTTCTGTTCCGTGTGGTACGCGGTGTTGCGGGCGCGTCGCCGGACGAATTCCTCGGCGACGAAGGTCGACACGGCGAGCATCTCCGCTTCGCTCAACACCTCGCGGAATGGCTGCATCGCGGTGCCGCTGCGCCCGTCGCGCACGGCGCCGAGGATGGTCTCGGGGGTCAGCGCCGCAGCGGCCGTGAAGTCGCGCGGCGCCGGCGTCAGGTAGGTGGCGGCGAGCGTTTTCGCGTCGCCCGAATAACCGTGGCAGAAATAGCAGCGGAAGTTGTAGACCTGGCGCCCGATTTCCAGCGTCTCGGCGTTGGGCGCTTGCAGCGGCGCGCGTTCGCAGGCCACCAGCAAGGCTGCGCTGCCAAGCGCCGCCCACCACCGCTTCATGGTCGCGGCGGGCCTGCTGCGCTGCCGGGCTTGGCTGGGCCGGCGCGCGGCGTGATGAAGGCCCGGAACACATATTCGCTGACGTCGGCGATCTGCTGCGGGCTCGCCACTTTGCTCCAGGCCGGCATTTCGCTGCCGACGCGTCCCTGCGCCACGCCGGCATAGAGCGCCGGGCGGTTGTAGCGTGCCTGTGCGTCGGCGTCGGTGAAGTTGCGCGGCCGCGGGTTGATGAAGTAGGCGCGCGGCCCGGCGCCGTCTCCCTGCACACCGTGGCAGGCCACGCAATTGGCGCGGTAGAACGCGGCGCCGCGCCTGGCGTCGCCGTTCAGGCCGTCGGGCAGGCGGGCGTTCCTGTCGGCCCGGTTCGAAGCTGCCAGCGCATCGGCCTCGCGCCCGCCGTGCGCGCGCGTGCCCGAGATCGCGGCGCTCGCCGCGCCGGCCGCGGCAGCGTTTTGGGGTTGCACGAACCGGGTCAGCAAATGGTCGGTGAGCGCGGCGATGTCGGCCGGCGAGAGCTGTGACTGCCAGGCCACCATCGCCGTGCCGGGCCGGCCATGGGTGATGGCGAGCACGATGCGCTCGCGCGTCAGCTCGCGCTTTGACGCCGCCGTCGTGAAGTCGCGCGGCACGGTCGACAGCGCAGCGCTGGCGCGGCTCTTGCCGTCGCCCTTGTCGCCATGGCAGACCGAACAGTAGTTGTGGTACAGCAGCGCGCCTTGCGATGCGGCCGGCGCGCTGCGCTGCGCAGCCGCCACAGGCGACGCGGCCAGGAACCACAGCGTGGCGCATGCGACGACAGTCGTCGCAGCGCGCACCCATGCGCTGGCGGCGACGCGCAACGACAATCGAGCGACCGAGCGCGTCCGGCGCGCCGAACGTGTCGAGCGGACGGATGCCAGGGCGTTGGTGCCGGCGAGCGGACTGGACGCCACTTTCGTCCTGGGGGTGCGGCTGGCTTCGGTGCTTGACATCGCCGTCTGAGGTCGCCTCGAGGTTAGCGAAGTAATCGGCCTGCCGCCGCAAATCGAGCCGAAGAAACACTGGGCGTCCGAGTTGTGGCAAGGTGGAATGCGGCGCTGCGGAAGACCGATGTAGCAGTGGTGCGTACTGCCCGCGGGTTAGCGTGGTCCTG
>JANNKS010000305.1:0-9271 GCA_031396425.1 Rhizobacter sp.
GACCACCCGTTCCAGTGGGGCAGCAAGCGCACCGGGCCGGACCTGCACCGCGTCGGCGGCAAGTACAGCGACGAGTGGCAACGCATCCACCTGAACAACCCGCGTGACCTGGTGCCCGAGTCGAACATGCCCGCATACCCCTGGCTGGCGCGCAATGCGCTCGACCCGGCCGACATGGCGCCCAAACTGACCGCGATGCGCCGTGTCGGCGTGCCGTACAGCGACGACGAGATCGCCAAAGCGGGTGAGGCCGTGCAGGGCAAGACCGAAATGGACGCGCTGATCGCCTACCTGCAGGGCCTGGGCCTGTCATTCAAATGAGGAGCACACAGCATGGATACGAATGACCTTCGCAGCATCGTCACGGTGGTTTCGCTGGTGCTCTTTCTCGGCATCGTGCGCTGGGCCTGGTCGCGCGCCAACGCAAGCCGGTTTGCCGAGGCGGCCAACCTGCCGTTCGCGGACGAAGCCGCGCCACCCCCGGCGGCCGCCGCCCTGACCAAACCATCAACCCAGGAAGGAAACCGGCCGTGAGCGATTTTTTCAACAGCGGTTGGTCGCTTTTCGTTGCCGCGGCCACCTTGCTCAGCCTGCTGGCCTGCCTGCTGCTGCTGATCGTCGCGGCACGCCGCAAGGTGATGGCAGCCGACAACAGCACCGGCCATGTCTGGGACGAAGACCTGCGCGAAATGAACAACCCGTTGCCGCGCTGGTGGATGGGCCTGTTCGTCATCACGATCGTGTTCTCCGTCGTGTACCTGGTGCTCTATCCGGGGTTGGGCAGCGCCAAGGGCAGCCTGGGCTGGACCAGCCAGGGTGCCTATGACGCCGAGCAAGCGAAGGCGACTGCGGCGATGGCGCCGATGTATGCGAAGTTCGCCGGTCTGGGTGCCGAGGCGCTGGCCAAGGACGCGCAGGCAATGGCGATCGGCGAGCGGCTCTTCATCAACAACTGCGCCACCTGCCACGGCTCGGACGCGCGCGGCAGCAAGGGTTTCCCCAACCTGACCGACGCCGACTGGTTGTACGGCGGCGGCTTCGAGAAGGTGAAGGAAACCATCACCAATGGCCGTCAGGGCATCATGCCGCCGATGGCCGCGGCGGTGGGCTCGGCCGAAGACGTGCGCAACGTCGCGAACTATGTGCTGAGTCTGTCGGGCAGCGCGCACAACGCGATTGCGGCACAGCTCGGGCAGGCCAAATTCGCCGCCTGCGCCGCCTGCCATGGCGCCGACGGCAAGGGCAACCAGGCGCTGGGTGCGCCCAATCTCACCGACAAGATCTGGCTGCACGGCTGGGGCGATGAAACCATCATCGCGATGGTCAACAGCGGCAAGACGAACGTCATGCCGGCCCAGAGCACACGGCTCGGGCCAGAGCAGATTCACGTGCTGGCCGCCTATGTGCTGAGCTTGTCGCAAAGCGCCGGCGCGGTCGCGACGAAGTGAGCTTGTTCGTCGGGATGACGAAACGTGTTGTCATCCCGGCGCACGCCGGGATCCACCCCCTGTCGCAAGCCCGGCAACGACCATGAGCGACACGCCGCGCGCCACCGTCATCCCCATCGTCCCGATCCCGGCGGGTGACGACGCCGCGGCGCAGATGGTCTCGCTCTACCAGAGCGAGAAGAAGATCTACGCGCGCGCCGTCAGCGGCTGGTTCGCGCGCTGGCGCTGGGCGCTGGTGTGGGCGACGCAGCTGCTGTTCTATGGCCTGCCGTGGCTGCCCTGGAACGATCGCCCGGCGGTGCTGTTCGACCTGGCCGCGCGGCGCTTCTACATCTTCGACCTGGTGCTCTACCCGCAGGACTTCATCTACCTGACGGCACTGCTGATCGTCTGCGCCTACTCGCTGTTCCTGTTCACCGCGGTCGCGGGGCGCCTGTGGTGCGGTTTTGCGTGCCCGCAAACCGTGTACACCGAGATCTTCATGTGGGTCGAGCATCGCATCGAGGGCGACCGCGTCGCGCGCATGAAGCTCGACGCCGCGCCCTGGGGTGCCAACAAGCTGCTGCGCAAGGGCGGCAAGCAGGCGGTGTGGCTCGCCATCGGCCTGTGGACCGGCATCACCTTCGTCGGCTACTTCACGCCGATCCGCACGCTGCTCGGCGAGGCCGCTGCGGTGGTCAACCCGGCGTTCGGTGCAGGGCCGGGGCCGTGGGAATGGTTCTGGGCGCTGTTCTATGGCTTTGCCACCTACGGCAACGCCGGATTCCTGCGCGAACAGGTCTGCAAGTACATGTGCCCGTACGCGCGCTTTCAGAGCGCGATGTTCGACAAGGACACGATGATCATCGCGTACGACCCGCAGCGCGGCGAGCCGCGCGGCTCGCGGCCCAAGTCGCTGGGCCATTCGGCGCTCGCGGCAGCGGGCAAGGGCGACTGCATCGACTGTACGTTGTGCGTGCAGGTCTGCCCGACCGGCATCGACATCCGCAAGGGCCTGCAGTACGAATGCATCGGCTGCGCCGCCTGCATCGACGTGTGCGACACCGTGATGGACAAGATGAACTATCCGCGCGGGCTGATCCGCTACGCCACGCAGCACGGCATCCAGCGCGGCTGGGACCGCGCACAGATGCTGCAGCGCGTGCTGCGCCCACGCGTGCTGATCTACACCGGCGTGCTGGTCCTGATCGTGATCGCCTTCTTCACCAGCCTGGCGCTGCGCTCGCCGTTCCGTGTCGACGTGGTTCGCGACCGCGGTGCATTGGCGCGCCAGGTCGACGACGGCCATATCGAAAACGTCTACCGCTTGCAGGTGATGAACGCGACCGAGCAGCCGCAGCGCTACCGCATTGCGGTGGACGGCCTGCGCGGCGTGCAGCTGGCTTCGCGCGCCGAAGTGGACGTGGACGCCACCGCCACACGCTGGGTTCCGGTCAGCGTGCGCATCGACCCGCAGACGGCGAAGGCGCTCGGGCCGGGTGCGCATGCACTGAGTTTCCGCATCGAACGTTTGGCGTCGGCGGCGCAGGGGCAGGTCCGCGCCGCCGAATCGAGCATCGTCAACGAAAAATCGACCTTCGTCGTGCCGCGTTGAGTACCCTCCTGACTTCTGCTGACTGGAAGAACACCATGCCTTCAACGACCGTCCCCGCAACCCGCACCGCACCCGCTCCTGACACGAGTGACGATTCGCCCTGGTGGCGTTACGCGATGGTGTGGGTGGTCATCGCCGGGCCGCTGGCCGTGGTGCTGGCGAGCTTCGTCACGATTGGCATCGCCTGGAGGAACATCGACCCGGTGATCAGTGACGCCTCGGCCACCGGCCCGCAACCCGGCGTGCCCAGCGGCTCGGCGGCGCCGGCGCAGCAGGCGCGCAACCACGCCGCCACGCCGCAGAAATGAGCGCGCTGCGTCTCGTGCAGCTGGTTCGGCAACGCGCGGCGGCGATCGCCTGGCCGGCGTTCCTGATGGCCGGCGTGCTCGAGGTGCTTGTCTTCGCCGTGGTCGACCCGATCGACCTGCACTGGTTTCGCGGGCCGCGCATCGATTGGTCGACGCAGGCGATCTACACCGTCAGCTTTCTGATCTTCTGGGTCGTGACCACGGCCACCGGGGTCCTCACGGTGCTTCTGATGGTCGAGCCTCGAGAGCTGAATCAGGACGACCCCGCAGACTCAGCGCGCTGAATCAGGGGGTGGCAGCGCGCCGGCCCATCGAAGTGCGTTGTTCGAGCCGCTGATGCGCGTTGCGGTCCCGGTCTCAGTCCGTCGATTCGACCGGCGGCTCGACGGGGGCATCGATGGGGGCATCGACCGGTAAATCGGGCGATGGTTCTGGCGAGGGTTCGGGGGCGACGGGCAACGCCGGCTCCGATGCGTCACCCGTTGGCGCTGGCGCCGGTGCTTCGTTTCTTCCCTTGCCGACGAGCGCTGGCGGTGCCGACGTGCCGCGCTCGGGGCCCGCCGCGTCGGCCTTGCCAGGCGGCCGTGCCAACGCCGCTGCGCCCGCGTCCGGAGGCACGGCCGTGAACGTCCAGGCGGCGTAGCTCGGGGCGCGTTCGAAGTGCGCATTCGTCTTCGTGAAGGCGCCCGTCTTCACCGGCACACCGCGGGCCTGGCTGTACACGCCGACGATACGACCCTGCGAATTGCGGATCAGCCCCCAGTCGGTGCCGCGGCTCATCGGGTCTTCGTAGACCTGGCGCAGGTAGCGGCGCGGCGCGACGCTGCGGTTGTCGAGCAGCAGGTCCTGCAGCGAAGCCGGATATCGATTCGGGCCGTCGCCACCGGTTTGTGAATAGGCCAGGATCGCGCGCCGAATCTGGTCGCCCGCCCACAACAATTGTTTCTCGCGCTCGCGCCGCTGGATCTGGCTCCAGACCGACCCGCCCGCGGCCACCGCGCCGCTCGTGATGGCCACCGCCAGCAGCAGCGCGATGTAGGTCACGCCACGCTGGTCCTGCGGCGTCACCATGTGTTGAACGCCGAACCGTCGAGCGCGGTCGCCTCCGAGCCGCTGTGCACGTCGTAGATGCGACCCAGCTCGGCTGGCGGCGGCGGCACCGCGACCCAGGTGTCGCTTGCGCTGGTGACGGGGTCGCGCGGCAGGCTGCGCAGATAGCGTTTGCTCACCAGCTCGTCCAGCGTCTCGGGGTAGCGGCCAGTGTCGGCGTAGTGCTTGTCGATCGCGTCGCGCATCAGCGACAGGTTCTGCCGCAGCGTCGCCTCTTCGCTGCGCTTGACGCTGCCGTAGTAGCGCGGCAGCGCGATCGACAGCAGCGTGGCGATGATCGCCATCACCACCAGCAGCTCGATCAGCGTGAAGCCGCGCCGGGTCACCATTGTCGGTAGGGGATGCCGTTCATCCCATCGGCATTCGACAGCGAGTACACGTCATAGACGTCGCGGCCCTCCTGTGGCGCGTCGTGCGGGCTGTCGTAGGCGCGCTTGCCCCAGGTCTGTGCGGCCGCGGTCTGCGGGTCGGCGTGCAGGGGGTCGCGCGGCAGGCGGCGCAGGAAGTGGATCTTCGCCTTCTTCGGGCTGCGAGCATCTTCCACGCCCTCGACCAGAAGCTCCAGGCGGGTCGGGTAGCCGCTCGCATCGGCCAGCCTGGTCACGCGGCCTTCGTCGACCGCCTGCTTGTAGGCGTCGATCGCATTGCGAATTTCGCGCAGCGCAGCGCGCAGTTCGTTCTCGCGCGTGCGCTTCACGTTCAACTCGGCCAGCGGCAACGCCACCGACGCAAGGATGGCAACGATCGTCGCCGTGATCAGCAACTCGATCAGCGTGAAGCCCGCCTGCGCGCGACCGGCGTTCACGGCGACGCCTTCAACTGCAGCGGCACGGTGCTCTCGATCGCCACCCGGCGGTTGTCCGGGTCGACGCCGATCACCGTGCTGAGCATCAGGTTGGTCGGCGCGTCGGCCGTGCGCAACTTCGCACGCAGCCTCAGCAATGCGCCATCGCCCTTCGTCGAGGCCGTCCCCGACGCGCCCAGCGTTGCAAACACGACGCCCAGGCCTGGGTCGATGCGCGGAGTGAACACCGTGGCGCCGCCGACCTTGCCGAAGAAGCCGCCGTCGGCGACAGCCAGCACCTCCATCAGGGTCGGGTCGTAGCGAAGTTGCACCGAAACCCCCTTGAGCAAGCCTTCGCTGCGCGCCTTCAGTTCGACGTCGAACTCGGCGCCGGCCTTGATCGATGCCGGCCCCTGCCACGACATGACCATTGGCGCAGCGCGCGCAGCGGTGGGGACGGCAGCCCCGGCAGTGGCGCCACCGATCGCCAGCGTCTGCACGCTGCCGGGCGCATCGGCGGCGCGCGGCTCGCCGTCGCCGCCCTGGCGCACGAACGGCGTACGGGTCCGCACGACGCCTTCCGTGCCCGACCAGAACTCGGACAGTGTCGCGTCGGTGCGGGCGGCGCCACGCACGAGTTGGGGCGTGATCAGCAGGATCAGCTCCCTGCTTTCCTGGGTGGTCTTCTTGGTGCCGAAGACCCTGTCCAGCACGGGTACTTCGCCGATGAAGGGCAGGCCAGCGCCGAACTGGCTGTCATCGTCTCTGATCAGTCCCATCAAGGCCTGGGTTTCGCCGTCGCGCAAGCGCAGCACGGTGGTCGCGTTGCGCGTACCCACCGGGAAGATCTCGTTGCCGGAAGCCGACTTCTTGGCCACACCCAGCGTCGAGACGTCCAGATTGATCTTGATCGCCACCGTGTCGTCGGAGTGCACGGTGGGTTCGACTTCAATCTTGATGCCGGTCTCGAGGTACTGGATCTGCTCGGCCGTGACCGGGTTGTTGCTGCCTTGACTGACGAGCACGTTCGAAATCACCGGTATCCGGTCTCCAACGTGCACGCGCGCCCTTTCCTTGTTGCGCACCCGCACACGCGGATTGGCGAGCGTCTTGGTGTCGCCGTCAGTGCGCAGCAGCCGCAGCCCGTAGCCGCTGTCGGCGCCGATCGTGTTGCGGTTGAGCACGCCGATGTCGGCCACCGTACCGCCCGGGCCGCTGAAGATGGACGGGTAGCTGATTCCCAGGTCTCGCACCTTGCTGCGCGAAACCTCCAGGATCTCGAGTTCGAGCACGACCTCGGGGTCCATCGTGTCCTGCGACGCGATCAGCCGCTCGGCCGCGCGGATCACATCGGGCGTGTCGCGCATCACGATCATGTTGATGCGCTCGTCGACGTAGATGTCCTTCGTCTTGAGCATCGTGCGCAGCAGGTTCAGCGTCTGCTTCGCGTCCGCGTTGCCAAGCTGGAAGGTGCGCATCAGCAGCTCCTGGTGCTCGCGCAGTTTCTGCGGCGTGTTCGGGTAGATGAGGATGGTGTTCTCGTTCAGCACCTTCTTCTCGAGCTGGTGGTTCTGCACGATCAGGTCGAGCGCATCTTCGATCAGCACGTTGCGCACGAATATCGACGCCCGGAGGTCGGGGCGCACGTCACGGTCGATGATGAAGTTGATGCCCGCCGAGCGCGCCAGCGCTTCCATCACCATTTTCAGCGGCGCCTCGCGGAATTCGAGCGTCACCGGGTTCTGCAGCTTCGACTTCAATGCCGGCACGGCGAGTGCGCGTTTTCGATCTCGCTCGCGCAGTTCGCGGTCGATCTCGCGCGCCTGCGGGTGGTTCGGGTTTTCGGTCAGGATGGCCTGCACCATCAGCTCGGCGCTCGCGGTGTCGCCGGCCGCCAGCCTGGACTTCGCGTCGCCGGCAAGAACCTGGTGGCGGCGCGCCGCTTCGATCGCGGCCAGCCCGGCGGCCGCGCGCGCATGGTTGGCGTCAACGCCCTGGACCTGCGTGAAAACGCTGGCTGCAGCGTCGAGCCGCCCGGCGGCGAGCTCGGCGCTCGCCTGGCCGAGCAGGCGGTTGATCACGGAGTCGCGGGCGCGGAAGTACTGGATGCGCCGCTCGGCGTCGGCGGGCCGTTCGCGCATGCCTTCTTCGAGCCGCGCCAGCCCCTCCTTGTAGTTGCCCTCGTCGATCAGCGCCTGGCTTTCCTTGTTCAGCGTCGAGCAACTCGCGCTCAACACGATCGCCAGCGCGATCCCCAGTCTGTTTGTCGCGCGTTTCACGGTGCGGCTCCAATGGTTAGCGTCTGCCGCTGGTCCAGCGGGAGGTATCTGAAGCGCAGCTGCCCGGCGTCGGCGCCCTCGCCAAGTTTAGCGTCGTGGTGAATGGACGAAGTAGACCGCGTCGATGAGCTCACCGGTGGCGGCCACGATGAAGCGCTCGCCCTGCAACAGGTACCAGACCGTGCGGTCGGCGGATTCCTGCAGCCGGCCCAGGTACTTGAACGGCAGTGGCGGTGCCTGCGGGGGTGGGGGTGCGGCAGGCGGTGGCGGCGGCGGCGCGGGTGGTGGTGGCGGTGGCGCCACGAACCAGCTCTTCTTCGCAAAGGCGTCCCGGGTCCTGGCGTCGGGCGGCACGCGCTGCTTCACGACGTTGGTGTCGAGGCCCAGGATTGCGGAGTTGCGATCGCGGTCGGTGCCGGGCGCGGTGGCAGGTGGGTTCGCCGCGTTGGCTGGGGCTGCTGCGGGTGGTCTTGTCTGCGCGGCGGCCAGTGTCACGGCGCTCGACAGCGCAGCCAGCGCGCCGATCAACGCAATGAGCCGACCCGTCGGTGCTTGCAGCGCGGTTTTCATTGGGCGCGGTAGAACGTGAAACTGATCTGCGCATCCACGACGGTGTCGCCGATCTCCTTGCGCTGAAACAGCACTTGTTCGAGCGACATCGTCGGTTGCGCGCGCAGCACCGTCGCAACGAACGCGCGGATCGTCGTGTAGTTGCCCTGGATCGGCACGACCATCTGGTAGCGGTCGAGTTTGCGGCCGGGCTGGCTGTTCAGGCGGTATTCGGCGCGCTTCATCTCCAGGCCGAGACTGCGGGCGATGGCATACACCTTTGCCAGGCTGTCGGTGAGGCTGTCGTCGTTGGTGAAGTAGGCGTAGAAGCTGGCCAGCTGGGCGCGCGGCGATTCCTGACGCGCCAGGTCGTCGCCCAGGCGCTCGAGCTTGCCTTCGCGCGGGCCCTTGGGCTGGGCCTGCAGCGCATCGAGCCGCTGCTGAAGCGGCCTGACGGCCAGGCCGTGCAGCGCCATTGCAGCGGCGATCAGCAACAAGCCGGCCCACAGCGCAAACGTCGTGCCGTGGCGGCGAAACAGCCAGGCGATGCGATTCACGGCGCCGTCCTCCAGTTCGCCGACAGCGTGAACTGGTAAGGCCGCTCGGCAACGTCTTCGCGGATCTGGTGGCTAAGCAGGTGCACGCCGCTGAGCGCCGGCGCCTTCTCCAGCCGCGCCATGAAGTTCAGCACTGCCAGGTAGTTGCGCGCTTCGCCGCTGATGCGCACGACACGCTTGCCGGCGTCGGGTTCAATCGCCAGCAGCGCGGTGCTGTTGTCGTTCGACACCTCGATGGCACCGAACAGCGCCTCCCAGGGCAGCGCGAGTTCGCGCAGGATCTGCCGGGCCGCGTCGAGCTCGCGCTGGGTCTGTTCGTTAAGCGGCTCCTTCGGTGCCGCTGCGGCGAGCTGGGGTGCGCCACGCCGACGCTGCAAATGCTCGAAATCGTCGCGCAGATTGAAGTAGCCGAACCAGGCTTCAGCCGCGAGGGCGAACCCGACCGCCAGCATCAGCCAGGCCGGCCAGGCCGGACGCCGGCGCACCAGGTCGAGATCGAGCGCGCGCATCATGCCGCCCCACACATCGCCAGCGAGCGGCCGCGCGCCTGCGGCCCGCCGAGCACGCGCGCCGCGCGCGAGGCCGGTGCGTTCCAGGCCGTGTCGGCACCGACCAGCAGCACATCCAGGCACGGCGGCACGG
>JANNKS010000308.1:0-4448 GCA_031396425.1 Rhizobacter sp.
CGCGCGACTCGATCGACGCCGCCATGGCCATGCGGTCGCCCTGCGATGAAAGCAGGTAGCCCGACATCAGCGTGTGCGCTTCGACGTACTGATCACGTCCCATCGGATGGAAGGTGTCGAACTGCTCCGGCAGCGTCTTGCGCAGTGCCGCCTTGGGGTCCCAAGCGTGCATCGCGTCTTGCCATTCGGGGCGAAAGAACGCGAGCACACGCCTCGTCGTGTTCAAGCGGGCGATGTGCGCGAACCAGGGCTCGCCCGCCTGGTCCAGTCCTTCGCTGAAGAAGCGTTGCGTGAAGGCCCGACCCGAAGCGGGCGAATGCGCCAGGTAAGGGTAGAGCCGCTCGAGAATCCGGCCCCGCCACTTGGAGCCGGGCTGGCGCGCCATGAAGCGGCGGATCTTCGCTTCCTTGAAGATGTCGTAGCCGCCGAACACTTCGTCGGCGCCTTCACCGGTGAGCACCACCTTGCAGCCGCCCGAACGCACCGAATCTGCAAGCAGCATCATCGGTGTCGGCGCGGTGCGCACGACGGGCGATTCGGCGTGCCAGACCATGCGCGGGAACGCGGCGCCGATGTCGGCCTTGGTGCAGCGCAAGGCGTGGTGATCGGTGCCCAGGAAACGTGCCAGTTCGAGTTGATGGGCGCTTTCATCGAATTCCGCATCCTCGAAGGTCAGCGAGAAGCTGCGCAGCGGCGTGTCGCTGTGGCGGCTGATGATGCTGGTGATGATTGACGAATCCAGCCCGCCCGACAGATAGGCGCCCACCGGCACATCGGAGCGAAGCTGCAAGCGCACGGCGTCGATCAGCAATGCGCGCAACTCCTCGGCGTATTCGGCCTCGCTGGCATGCGCTGCGACCGGCTCGCTCGGAAAACTCCAGTCCCACCAGCGTTGCACTCGGTCGCCGGCTTCGTCGATCACCATCAGGTGGCCGGGCGGCAGGGTCGACACCCCAGCGAAGACGGTGCGCGGCGGCAACGCGGACCAATAGCTGAAAACCGAGGCCAGCGATTCGGCGTCGAAACGGCGGGGCACTTCCGGTAAGGCGAAGAGCGCCTTCACCTCGGAGGCGAACGCGAACCGCCGCTGCGGGCCGCTGCCGATCCAGGTGTAAAACAGCGGACGGATTCCGACCCGGTCACGCGCCAGCACCAGGCGGCGTCGGCGCTGATCCCACAGGGCGATCGCGAACTGCCCGTTCAGGTGCTCTACGAACGCGTCGCCATGCTCTTCGTAAAGGTGAACCAGCACCTCGGTGTCGGAGTCGGTACGGAACACGTGGCCCTGGTCGCGCAGCGTCTCGCGCAGTTCGATGTAGTTGAAGATCTCACCATTGAAGACCACCCAGACCGTGTTGTCCTCGTTGGCCATCGGCTGCGCGCCCCCGGCGAGGTCGATGATGCTGAGCCTGGCATGCGCCAGTCCGGCCGCACCGTCGATGCGGATGCCGTTGCCGTCGGGTCCGCGGTGATGCAGCGTCGCGAGCATCGCGGTGAGTTGTTCGTGTCGTGGTGGCGCTGCATCGCGCGCGCTCCACAGGCCAGCAATTCCACACACGTTTCTGTGCCCTCGATTTGAATGTGTTTGTCGGGCTCTAGAACCCGTCGTTGTCGTCGACGCACTCGGTCATCGCCCAAGGCGCAGCCAGCAGCGCGGCTTGCAGGGTCGGATCGCGAGCGTGAAGACCGACGATGTGCGTGACCTGTCGGCGCGGGTGGAAGAAGCCGTAACGCATCAGCAGGCGTTCCAGCCCGCGCTCCTGAAGCAGCAGTCGAACCGCCGCGCATTGCAGCGCCGCCGCCTCGGTCAACGCGCGCAAAAGCAGGGTCCCGATGATCGCTGGGCGGTTCGGACCACCGGCCCGCAGGTCTGCGACGGTGAGTTCCCTGCCACGTTGCGGATGCGTTCCGATCCGCCACGCCAGGTGTCCTACGCGTTTCGTGCCTTCGTACGCGCCCACGGCGCGATAGTTCACTCGCGGGTTGTCGAACAAGCGGCGATTCAAGTCGGTCGGCTCAGATCGGAAGGCCGGGCTGTCGCAGCGGGTCTGAAGGGTATCGTCGCTGAAACGCTCGAGTGGGCGCACATCGAGTCGCGACGATGCAAACCATCGCGCTGTCCGGCGCCAGGCCTTCATGGTCAAGTCAATGCATCCCGTCAATGGCACCAACGGCCAGGCACCCAGGCCAGGTCGGTTTACAAAGGTCCGGGAGACCATCGGGTGCGTATAGGTTCGCATGGGCGTCAGCGGTTCGAATAGGCGCTGCACGATGCCGCGCGAGTTGTCATTGGCGCCCACCGCCACCACGAACTCGCCACGCTCGAACATGGCCTGGTTCAGCCACGCCCCGAGCCCGGCACTGCGGGCCTTCGGGTGAATCAGCAGATCCATCGTGTGCAAGCCATCGAGATGCTTTCCGTTCAAGGTGCAACTCATGTCCTCGGTGCCCACCATGGCGAGCAACTCACCTTCAATCTCGACCAACCAAAGGTCGCCGAAACCCGCCTCGCGACGTCCAAGCCGGTAGCGCCATGGCAGGTAGGCTTCGTCGTCCCAGAGGGCAGGGCCGCCCCGTTCGCTGTTGCGCAGTGCAATCACCGATGCCAAGTCGGCTGGCGTGGCCGGCCGCAGCCCGGCCAGCAAGTCGCCGCCGGAAATGCCAAGTCCACGCGCCACCAGGCGCGTCGTGCGATCGAACGGCAGCGCTGCGGGCATCGAAACGGGAAACCTAGGCTCGCAACAGTTCGTGGCGCCTCAGGAAGTCAAACACATGCGATACGCGCGTCATCGCGCGCGAATCGTCGGCAGAAAGCTCAACGCCGAAACGTTCGTCGAGCTCGGCAATCAGCATCAACGCACCCATTGAATCCCAGCCGGCAATGCTGTCGCGAGTTCGCTCGAGGGTGAGGTCATCCACGTTTTCCATGAAACACTCCGCCAACATCTCAACTACCTGGGCTGCAGAGATGGGCGACTTCACTTGATTACTCACTTCAATCACTCCAAAGGTCATGAACGGGAAGCCGTTCCCTGATAGTCCGAATGAATCAGAAGGGTCCTGGCGTCGAGCTTGACCACCGCGGCGCCCCACGACAGCCCCACACCGTATCCCAGCAGCATCACGGTGCGTTCGCCTTGGCTGGGTGCGGCAACCCGGCGCGTGAGCGTTACCGGCACCGACGGCCCGCCGCAGTTGCCGGTGTCCTCGATCGTCAGTGGCACCCGGCCCTCCGGCAATTCGCACTTCTTCATCAGGTGCTTCATGATGAAGCGGTTGGACTGGTGAAACACGTAGGCGTCGACGTCGTTCACGCCGAGCTTCGCAAGCGCGAGGGCGTCGTGAATGAGGGGCGGTACCCGCTTGATCGTGAAATTGAATACCGCCGCACCGTCCATTCGCACGCTCAGGTCGCGCGCGTCGGCCGGATGGCGATCGCGAAACCCCCCACCACGCATGATGATGCCCTCGTAGCCCTGGCCATCGGTGTTGAGCACGAAGTGACCGATGCCCGACGGGCTGGCTTCGAGCGCCGTTGCCGAGCCCGCGTCGCCGAACAACAACGCGGTGGCGTGGTCGTCGGGGCTGACGAACAGGCTCGGCGTGTCGCCGTTGAGCATCAGGATGCGCTGCTGGCCGCCCGCCCGGAGCATGCTGGCGGCGACGTAGAGGCCGTAGGGGTAGCTCGAACAGCCCATGCCGATATCGAACGCGGCGCAATCGGTGGACAGGCCCAACCACTTGTGCAGTACGCAACTCGTGGACGGCAACAGGTAGTCGGGCGACTGCGTCACCATGATCAGGCCGGTGACCGTGTCGCGCGCCCAGCCCAGGCGATCCAGCAACCGGCTCGCCGCCTCGAAACAGAGGTCGGCGGACGTGACCCCCTGGTCGACGACGCGGCGTTCGCGAACTCCCGCCATCGCAACCACTTTGCGCACCTCACCGGGGTCGAACCTGGAAGTCGGGTCCAGGTTGTCGGCAACGCGGGGTGGGACGCAGGTGCTGACGCCTGCAATCCGAAATCCTTCAATGCTGCTTTGGCTCACTTGAATTGGGTCCCTGAAACTCCGCACGTCGGGCTGGCGTGGCATTCGAGCACCGGCCGCCAGCCGGCCCGGGGCTGCTACGGGTCCGACCTGACCGACCAAGCTTCGCCCTGGCGCTAGCATCCCATAGCATCCTCGACATTCGTTTGATGCAGGCGCAAGTTGGTTTCGAAAAGGAGTAGCGACGTGAAGAACGGCATGAATCGCCTGGCCCTCGGATGCGGGGTGCTGGCACTGTTCCCGATGGCAGCGCTGGCCCAACAGGGCCAAGTCCCGTTCTGACCCGGCATGACGACGTCCATCAGGATCAGGTCGGGCTTTTCCTCGCCCAGACGGCGCATCGCGTCTTCGCCGTTCTCGGCGCTGCGCACGGCGTAGCCGCGCTTGGTCAGGATTTCG
>JANNKS010000355.1:0-3364 GCA_031396425.1 Rhizobacter sp.
GGTGACACCCGAGGCAACTGCCGTGGTGGAGGCGTTTGACCTCGAGTTGCAGCGCCTGGGCTGGACCGAGGGCCGCGACGTCGTGTTCGAGCGTCGCTACTCCGAAGGCGTTGTCGATCGATTGCCGCTGCTCGCGCGCGAACTGATCGAGCGCGGCGTCGACATGATCTTGGCAACCGGCAGTGGAGCGCTCGCCGCAAAGCAGGCGACTCAGATGATTCCAATCGTCTTCGCCGCGGTGCCTGACCCCGTCGCCACGGGCCTGGTGGCGAGCCTGGCGCGGCCGGGAGGCAATCTGACAGGCCTGTCCCGCCAGCGCCCCGAACTGGTTGGCAAACGGCTGCAGCTGCTCAAGGAAACGGTTCCGCGAATCGTGCGCATCGCTTACCTGACCGATGGACGTGATTCGAACTTGGAATTGAGCCGAGCCGCTGCAATGCTCGACATCGAATTGTTGCCCGCCAAGGCGCAGCGCTCGCAAGACCTGGTCGCCGCGTTCGCTGCGGCCAAGCAGGCCGATGCCTGGTTCGTCCCCGACAGGGCGATGCACTTCGCGCAACGCCAGGCCATCGTCGAACTCGTCGCGCAGCAGCGCAAGCCCGCGATCTACCCGCACACCGTGTTTACGGAGGCAGGCGGCCAGATGTCGTACGCGGTCGACCTGAAGGACCAGTACCGTCGCGCCGCGGGTTATGTCGACCAAGTGCTGCGCGGCGCAAAGCCGGCCGATCTGCCGGTGCAACAGCCGACCCGCTTCCAACTGGTGGTCAACCTGAAAACTGCCAAGGCGCTGGGTATCATGATCCCGCAAAGCGTGCTGCTGCGCGCCGACGAGGTGATTCGGTGATCACGCGCCGCAGCGTTTCACTGGCAGCCGGTTTGGGCCTGCTTTTCGCGCAGCGGCTCGTCCGCGCGCAGCCGGCTGCGGCACTGCGCCGGGTCGGTATCTTCCGTGTCGGACAGTATGTCGAGGATGACCCCTTTCGCACGCTGTTCAAACAAGGCATGAGCGGCCTCGGTTGGGTCGAAGGGAAGAACGTCGAGTATCGAGTCGTTGCCGCCGACAACGACGCGAGCTGCCTGGATGCGCTGGCGCGCGAGCTCACCGCGCAGAAGGTCGACGTGATCGTGGCCGGCGCCTCGCTGGCCGTGCGTGCGGCGCAGCGGGCCACGACGACGATTCCGATCGTGATGGCTGGCGTTGGCGACCCGGTGAGCATGGGGTTTGTCGCCAGCCTGGCCCGGCCGGGCGGCAACATCACCGGCATCGCCAATCAAGCCGACGAGTTGCTGGCCAAGCTGATCGAGCTCCTGCACAAGGTCGCGCCGAGCGCCCGGCGCATCGCCATTGTGTTGAACGAGACCAATCCGAAGGCCGCCTCGTTGAATCGGGCCGTCGCCCAGAGCGCCTGCAGCGCATTGGGCCTCAGCGCGATCTGGGTGACCGCCAGCGAAGCGGCGCAACTTGCGGGCGCCGTCGAGCGGATCGTCAGTCAGCGAGCGCAGGCTGTCGTGGTGGTCGCGGACTCGATGTGTTACACCGAACGCGTCAGGCTGCAGGCGCTGTTGCAGCCGACTCGGCTGCCAGTGGCGTATGGACATCGGGAGAACGTGGTCGCCGGCGGGCTGCTCAGCTACACCTCGAACTTCGCAGCGAACTTCCGGCATTCGGCGACCTTCGTCGACAGGATCCTCAAAGGCGCCAAGCCCGCGGACCTGCCCGTCGAGCAGCCGACACGCTTCCAACTGGTCATCAACCTGAAGACGGCCAAGGCGATCGGGCTGACGATCCCGCGATTGCTGCGGCTGCGCGCCGACGAGGTGATTGAATGATTGCGCGGCGCTGCGTTTCGTTGGCTTGCGGCATCGGCCTGCTCGGCGTGCATCAACTCGCCCGCGGTCAGCCTGCGGGCACTTTGCGCCGTGTCGGCATGCTCGGGTTTTCATCGATGGCCGCGGCTGCGACTGCGCGTGCCGCGTTCAGGCAGGGCATGCACGACCTCGGCTGGCTGGAGGGGCAGAACGTCGAGTATCGAATCCTCTCCGCTGATGGCGACGTGACTCGCCTGGACGCGCTGGCCCTCGAACTGATCGCGCACAACGTCGACGTGATCGTGGCCTCGAACACGCCTGCAGCGCGTTCGCTGCAGCAAGCCACGAAGACGATTCCGATCGTCGTGGGTGTCGTCGGCGACCCGGTGAGCCTGGGGTTTGCGGCGAGCCTGGCCAGGCCGGGCGGCAATATCACCGGCATCGCCAATCAAGCGGACGAGTTGCTGGCCAAGCTGATCCAGATCCTGCATGAGGTGGTGCCGCGTGCCCGGCGCATCGCCATCGTGTTGAACGAAAACAGTCCACCGCATGCGGCGTTGCGCGCCAGTGCCCAGCACGCCTGCGTCGCGCTGGGACTCGATCCGATCTGGGTGGCCGCCAGCGCGCCTGCGGAGCTGGCAGGCGCGGTCGAGCGGATCGTCAGCCAGCGAGCACAGGCCGCTGTGGTGGTGGGCGACGCCATGTACTTCAACGAGCGCGTGAAGCTGCAGGCGCTGATGCAGACCACGCGGCTGCCGGTGGCGTATGGCTTGCGCGAGCATGTCGTCGCGGGCGGCCTGCTCAGCTACGCGGCTGATCTCGTCGCGACCTTCGGCTACGCGGCCAAATTCGTCGACAAGATACTGAAGGGCGCCAAGCCCGCCGACCTGCCGTTCGAACAAGCGAACCGATTCGAGCTGGTGATCAACCTGAAGACCGCGAAGGCGCTCGGCCTGACAATCCCGCACAGCGTGCTGCTGCGCGCCGATGAGGTGATTCGATGATCGACCGGCGTAGCGTTTCACTGGCAGGCGGCATAGGCGCCTCGCTCTGCCTGCTCGCCACGCCGCTGCTCGCGCAGGCGCAGCAGAAGGTGTTTCGGATCGGTTTGCTCGGCGGTTACTCGCCGGCCAGCCCCGAGGCTGCGCACGTCTGGGCCGCATTCTTCGACGGGCTGCGCGAACTCGGCTATGTCGAGGGCCGCAACATCACGATCGAGAGCCGTTTCTACGGCGACCGCATCGAACGCTTGCCGGCGCTCGCGGCCGAGCTGGTCCAGCTTCGTGTCGATGTGATCGTCGCCGCGGCGCCGCCTGCGCCCGAGGCGGCGAGGCGCGCGACGCAGACGATTCCGATCGTGATGTTGAACCACAATGATCCGGTCGCCAGCGGGCTCGTCGCCAGTCTAGCCCCAATACTGTTCAGATACGAAGAACCGGGATCGGCTGATGCCGTTGGTGCAGTAGCTCGCCGCGATGGCGAACGTTGAAGTTGCTCATCTTGCGTTTCACGCCGCGCGGGTTGAAGCGGCCGCGACTGCTGACGCAGCGAC
>JANNKS010000396.1:0-12531 GCA_031396425.1 Rhizobacter sp.
TCAACAAGCTGAAGAAAGAGATGTACGGCGATGACTCGATGCCCGAGACGGCCGAGAACGACGAGAAGTACCACGGCATCTAGCGCGAAGCGCAGGACCGCATGGCGCTGGCCTCGCAGCAGCGCGCCGTGGCGGCGCAGAAGTCCGGCTTCTTCGATGCCGAGATCGTGCCGGTCAGCGTGGCGCAGAAGAAGGGCGACGCGGTGCTCGTCAGCAAGGACGAACACCCGCGCGAAACCAGCCTCGAGTCGCTTGCCAAGCTGAAAGGCGTGGTGCGCCCCGACGGCAGCGTGACGGCCGGCAACGCCTCGGGCGTGAACGATGGGTCCTGCGCGCTGCTGCTCGCCAGCGAATCGGCCGCCGCGCGCCACAGCCTGACGCCGCGCGCCCGCGTGGTCGGCATGGCGACCGCCGGCGTGGCGCCGCGCATCATGGGCATCGGCCCGGCGCCGGCCACCCAGCGCGTGCTGGCGCTGACCGGCCTGAAGCTCGAGCAGATCGACGTGATCGAACTCAACGAAGCCTTCGCCGCGCAGGGCCTGGCGGTGTTGCGCCAGCTCGGATTGAAAGACGACGATGCGCGCGTGAACCGCTGGGGCGGCGCGATCGCGCTCGGCCACCCGCTCGGCGCGAGCGGCGCACGGCTCGTCACGACGGCCGTCAACCAGCTGCAGCGCAGCGGCGGGCGTTACGCGCTGTGCACCATGTGCATCGGCGTCGGGCAGGGCATTGCGTTGATCGTCGAGCGCGTTTGAGCGCGCGCCGGGCAGGCTGCGCGCGTTGACCATGAACGCCGACGCCCGCGCCCATTTCGGGCGCTATGCGCTGGCCAGCGGCCGGCATGCCCCGCCGGGCTACCGCATCGAGGTGCTGCCCCACCTGTCGCGCCTGAAACCGCTCGCGCCGAACGCGCAGGCCTGGGTGATGTTTGCGCGCCTGCCCGGCGCGCAGGCCGACGCGCTGATCGCTGCTGAAGTCGCGCACTTTGCGGCGCTGGGTCTGGCTTTCGAATGGAAGTGGCATGGGTTGGATACGCCGCCGGACCTGCCCGAGCGCTTGCTGCGTCAGGGCTTTCGGGCCGACGACGCTGAAGCATTGATGGTGTTGCCCACCAACAGCCCCGCCGCACTGGCACTCGCATCGCACGCTGCTGCAGCGCCAGGCGCTGGTGCGGCTTCGGCTTCGCGTGAGTGTGCGGCTGGAGGTGCGGCTGCCACGCTGTGCCAGGTGGGCAGCGACATCGACGTTGGCGCCGGCGTGCGCGCCGCGGTGCAGCTGCAGGAACAGATTTGGGGACGCCACTTCGACTGGCTGGAAGCCGACCTGCGCGCAGCGTTCGACGACCCGGCCACCGTCATCGACCTGTGGCTTGCGCGCGCTGCGGGCGCCACGGTGGGCAGCGGTTGGACGGTCGGTCCGGCGGGCAGCGCGTTCGCCGATCTGCACGGTGGCGCACTGTTGCCCGATTGGCGCGGGCGGGGCCTGTACACGACGCTGCTGGGCGCGCGGGTGCATGCGGCACGCTCGCGCGGCGTCCAGGCCCTGCATGTCGACGCCGCACCCATGAGCCGTCCGATCCTGCAGCACAAGGGCTTCATCTTCATCTGCGAGACCGTGCCCTACCATCTCGCGACCGCCTGAAGAGGCACGGCAGACGCCCCTTTGCAGTGGCCCATTCGCCCGCCCCCACCATGAGCAGCATCACCGTCGACAGCATCGAACAAGCCGCCCAACGCATCGCGCCACATGTGCGGCGCACGCCGCTGTGGCGGCTGGCCAGCACCGAACTCGGCCTGCCCGGGCCGCGCTTCGAGGTCTGGTTGAAGCTCGAACACCTGCAGCGCTCAGGCAGCTTCAAGGCGCGCGGCATGTTCAACCGGCTGCTCAGCCACCCGCTGCCGGCAGCGGGCGCGATCATCGCGTCGGGCGGCAACGCCGGCATTGCCACTGCCACCGCGGCGCGCGCGTTGGGTGTGCCTGCCGAGGTGTTCGTTCCCGGTACCAGCCCGTTGGCCAAACGCGACCGAATCGCCGCGCTCGGCGCCCAGGTGCAGGTGGTGGGCACGACCTACAAGGAAGCGCTGGCCGCCTGCGAAGCGCGCCAGCGCGAGACTGGTGCGCTGATGACGCATGCCTACGACCAGCCGGAAGTGGTGGCCGGTGCGGGCACGCTTGCGCGCGAGATCGAACTCGAGGCCGGCCTGCCCGACCAGATGCTGGTGAGCGTGGGCGGCGGCGGGCTGGTGGCGGGCATCGCCGCCTGGTGCGCCGGGCGCTGCGCCGTGATCGGCCTGGAGCCCACGTTGGCGCCCACGCTGCATTCCGCCCGCACTGTGGGCGCACCGGTGGACGTGACGGTGGGCGGCATCGCCGCCGATTCACTCGGCGCGCAGCGCGTCGGGCGCATCGCGTGGCAGATCACGCAGGCGCACCTGGCCGACTGCCTGCTGCTGGCCGACGACGCGATTCGCGATTCGCAGCGCTTTTTGTGGCGCGAATTCAGGCTCGCGGTCGAGCCCGGCGCCGCATTGCCGCTGGCCGCATTGCGCACCGGCCTGGTCGCACCGGCCGCCGGGCAGAATGTCTGCCTGATCTTGTGCGGCGCCAATGTCGACCCGGCTTCGCTGGCCTGAATTTCAACGCAGAACGGATGACCCGATGATTGAACACCACCTCGACACCGCCACCGCCGATGGCGCGATGAACAGCTTCGTCGTGCATCCCGAAGAAGGCGGGCCGTTTCCGGTCGTGCTGTTCTACATGGACGCGCCGGGCAAGCGCGAAGAGCTGCACGACATGGCGCGGCGGCTCGCGGCGGTCGGTTATTTCGTCGTGCTGCCCAACCTGTACTACCGCCGCACGCGCGACTTCCAGCTCGCCGAGCGCACCGAAGCGGCGATGGCGCACATGTTCACGCTGATGAATTCGCTGAACGCCAAGACCACCGAATGCGACACTCGGGCCTTGCTGAGCTTCGTCGACGGCCAGCCGCACGCCGATGCGAAACGGCTCGGCGCGGTGGGCTACTGCATGAGCGGCCCGTTCGTGATGTGGGCGGCAGCGACATTTCCCGAGCGCTTCGCGTGCATCGCATCGATCCACGGCGCCAACATGGCGACCGACCAGCCCGATTCACCGCACCGCATGGCACCACACATCCGCTGCGAAAGTTACTTCGCCTGCGCCGAAACCGACAAATGGGCGCCGCCCAAGGACATCGCGGCGCTGCAGGCCGGACTGCAGGCCGCCGGCACGCCGCACCGCATCGAGTGGTACCCGGGCGTCGAACACGGCTTCGTGTTTCCGCAGCGCGCCGGCATCTACAACCGCGCAGCGGCCGAGCGGCATTGGGAGCGCTTGTTCAGTCTGTTCGGGCGCACATTGCGCCACGCGATTTGAGAACGACCCATCTTCTGAGGACTTTCATGCGAACTTCGTGCCCCCGCGTTGCCGCCGTTGCCGTTGCCGCTTTGGCCGCCTTCGGATCCTGGGCCCAGGCCCCTGCCGGCGACATCAAAGGCAGCGCATGGGAGCACACCGCAGAGTCGAGCCGCCTCGCGCTGGACAACGCATTGCTCGCGCTGCCGGCGCAGGCCACCGGTGGCGCGGTGTTCACCGGCAGACTGACGGCCGCCCCGAAGGACACGCGTGCCAAAGTGCCGGTGGTGCTGTTCCTGCATGGGTCCTCCGGCCTGGGGCTGGCGGCGATTGGTGAATGGCAGGCGTGGCTGGCCGGGCTCGGCATCGCCAGCATCGCGCCTGATTCGATGGCGCTGCCGCAGCGGCTGACCTACAAGTCACCCATCGACAAGGCGACTTACGAAAAGGTGCATGCACTGCGCGCGTCGGAGGTCGGTATCGCGTTGGCCGCGCTGCGAACCCTGCCCTGGGTGGACCCGGCACGCATCGTGCTGGCGGGAACAAGCGAGGGCGGCGTGCCCGTGGCGCGGGACCCGGGTGCCTGGGCCGGGCGGATGATCTTCAGCTGGTCGTGCGAGGACAACTACTTCGTCGAGCAGCATCGCACCGCGACCATCGCCGAACCGGTGCTCAATGTGATGAGCGCGACCGACGTCTTCTTTTCACCGTCGAACGCCTGGTTGGGCAATGCGCAGGCCAAGGGGCACTGCGGCGCCGCGCTGAAAGACCACAAGGCCGCGTCGATCGTGCTGATTCCGGGTGCACCGCACACGCTGCTCAACCTGCCGCAGGCGCGACAAGCGGTGCGGGCCTGGTTGCTGGAGTTGTTGAAGCCCTGACGGCATTGCCGCTGCCTTCAAGATTCTGAGATGGCGTTGTTGCCGCAAAGCGATCCATCGCCGCCAACACGCCACTGCCAACCAGCGGCACGCCTGCCAGCTTGAGACCCATTTCGACCCCGGCCAGGGCAGCCATCAGCGTCTAGTCGTTGCAGTCACCGAGGTGGCCGATGCGAAACATCCGCCCTTTCAACTTGCCCAGGCCGGCGCCGAGCGAAAGATCGAAGCGTTCGTGGATCAGGCGGCGCACTGCGTCGCCAGGCCACACGGGCCAACTGTCGGTACGCACCTGCCTGATGATCTTTCTCTACGACGCGCCGACCGCGACGAGCTGCCGTGCCGACGAGCACTCGCAGATCATCGAGGCGATCGCCAAGCGGGATACGGCGCGCGCCGAGCGGCTGATGCTCGAACACCTCGAACACATCGAGAGCAGCATGAAACTGGACATCGCGACTGAAGAGGTGGACCTGGAGGCCATCTTCAAGGGCTGACGAAGTATTCAGTCACTGACCCTGGCCTGATGGCTCAACCCGGCCCGCGGCGCCGATTCACCCCCGCACAAACAGCGTCACCAACGGCTCGGGCCCGTTCTGCCGACTCCAGTGGCCGTGCACGGCAGCATCGAACACAGCCCCTTCCGGCACCGTGTCGGCTGAATAGAAATGTTCGCCCGGCAGGAAGCGACGCGAGCTGCCATCTTGCAGGAAGATTTCCATCTCGCCGCCGAGGATGAACACCCATTGCGGCGTGGTGGTGCAGTGAAAACTGCTGCGGAAACCCACCGGGCTGTGGCGCAGCTGCATGCCGCCGCTGGGCATCACGCGCGTCAGCAAGGCCTGCGGTGTGCCTTCGGTGTAGGCGAGCGGCTCTTCGCGAAATCGCGCGCGGCCATCGCTGCCGGTGTACAGCGTGACCTGGGTGAAGTGGGGTTCGGGCTGCATGGTCGTCGGCGCGCGACAAGGCGCACGAAAGGTTTGCGGGCCGCGCCACTGTACTCGCTGGTCGCTGCCGGCCGCTCGAACTTCGCAGGCGATGCGACTGCCAGCTTGGCCAACCGCGCCCGAGTGGGGTGACGCGGCGCCGCACCGGCGGCGGCGCGTCAGGCCGGTGCGAGCCGGTCGAGCACGCGGCGCAGCGCGAGAACGGTCGAATCGAGGTGTTCGCGCTCGATGATCAGCGGCGGGGCAAGACGAACCACGGTGTGATGCGTGTCCTTGGTCAGCACCCCCTCGGCCATCAGGCCCTCGCAGACCACCCTGGCGCTCGCCCAGGCCGGGTCGATCACCACCCCGACGAGCAGCCCGGCGCCCCGCACCTCGGTGATGGCCGGGTGCTGCAAACGCCGAAGGCTGTCCATCAAGGCATCGCCGAGACGCCGCGCGCGCTCGGCGAGGCGCTCGTCGTGCAGCAAGCCCAGCGCCGCCAGGCCCACCGCGGCGGCGAGCGGGTTGCCGCCGAAGGTGCTGCCGTGGTCGCCGGGGGTGAACTGCGCCATCACGTCTTCGCGCGCCAGGAACGCGCTCACCGGCAGCAGGCCGCCGCCGAGCGCCTTGCCAAGCGTCAGGCCGTCGGGACGGATGCATTCGTGGTCGCATGCGAGCATCGCGCCGGTGCGGCCCAGGCCGGTCTGCACTTCGTCGCAGATCATCAGCACGTTGTGGCGGGTGCAGATCTCGCGCACCGCTTTTAGGTAGCCTCGCGGCGGCACCACGATGCCGGCTTCGCCCTGGATGGGCTCAACGATGAATGCGGCGGTGTCGGGCGTGATCGCCGCTTCGAGCGCCGCGGCGTCGCCGAACGGCACGCTCCTGAAGCCGGGCGCGAAGGGGCCGAAACCGTCGCGGTACTGGGCTTCGCTGGAGAAGCCGACGATCGTCGTCGTGCGGCCCGCGAAGTTGCCGTCAGCCACCAGGATCTGCGCCCTGCCCTCGGGAACAAGCTTGACCTTGTAGGCCCACTTGCGCGCCGCCTTGATCGCCGTTTCCACCGCCTCGGCGCCACTGTTCATCGGCAGCGCGCGCGCCATGCCGGTGGCACGGCACAGGGCGGCGAGGAAGGGGCCGAGCCGGTCGGTGTGGAAGGCGCGCGACGTCACCGCCAGGCGCTGCGCCTGCAGCGTCAAGGCACGCACCAGCACCGGGTGGCTGTGGCCGAAGCTCACCGCCGAATAGGCCGACATCATGTCGAGGTAGCGCTTGCCGTGTTCGTCGAACAGGTGGACGCCTTCGCCGCGCGTCAGCACCACCGGCAAGGGGTGGTAGTTGTGCGCGCCGTAACGGGCTTCGAGCGCGATCGGCGGGTCGGGCCGGTTCGCCGCCGAGGCGGCGAGTTCAAAACGCAGGGCGGCGCAACGTTGGGCGCTGTGCATGGGGTCACCTTGGGTCGATGCGACGCTGCCAGTCTAGGCATTCGCAGCCGGGCAAGGGGGCCGCAGGCGCGGCGGCCAGGCCGGTGCAGTGAACGAATCGAACCGCTCGTTCGAGGGGGCGGCCCGTTACGGCACATCCAAGGGACGCGGTTGAAGCGCCTGTGGGCACTGTGCCCGACCGCAGCGGCGTGCGAACATTGCACGTCGGCCCTTCAACTGCATTGGAGAACTGCATGAGAGTTCAAGTCGCCATCGTTGGCGCTGGCCCGTCCGGCTTGTTGCTCGGTGCCTTGTTGCACCAGGCAGGCGTCGACGCCGTGATCCTCGAGGCGCGCAGCGCTGACTATGTGCTGGGGCGCATCCGCGCCGGCGTGCTCGAACAGGTGACGGTGGATCTGCTCGACCAGCTGGGCATCAGCCAGCGCCTGCACGCGGAAGGCCTGGTGCACGGTGGCGTGGAGCTGTGTTTTGGCGGGGCGCGGCACCGCATCGACCTGAACCGGCTGACCGGCGGAAAGAACGTCACCGTGTATGGCCAGACCGAAGTGACACGTGACCTGATGGCCGCACGCAGCGCCGCTGGCTTGAAGACGGTGTACGACGCTGAACAGGTGAGCCTGCACGATTTCGACGGCGCCCGGCCGCGCGTTCGCTACGTGAAGGACGGCCAGGCTCAAGAGGTGGAATGCGACTTCATCGCCGGCTGCGACGGCTACCACGGCGTGAGCCGCGCCAGCGTGCCGCCCGGCGCGATCCAGACCTTCGAGCGCGTCTACCCGTTCGGCTGGCTGGGTGTGCTCGCCGACACGCCCCCGGTGTCGCACGAGCTCATCTACTCCAACCACGAACGCGGCTTTGCGCTGTGCAGCATGCGCTCGATGACGCGCAGCCGCCACTATGTGCAGTGTTCACTCGACGACAAGGTGGAACAGTGGAGCGACGACGCGTTCTGGGACGAACTGCGCCGCCGCCTCGACCCGGCCGCTGCCGAAGCGCTGGTGACAGGCCCGTCGATTGAAAAAAGCATCGCGCCGCTGCGCAGCTTCGTTGCCGAGCCGATGCGCTTCGGCCGCCTGTTCCTCGCCGGCGACGCCGCGCACATCGTGCCGCCCACCGGCGCGAAGGGGCTGAACCTGGCGGCCAGCGACGTGAAGTTCCTGAGCGCCGCGCTGATCGAACACTGCCGTGACAAGAGCGATGCAGGCATTGATGGGTATTCGCAACGCTGTCTGCGCCGCATCTGGCGCGCCGAGCGGTTTTCGTGGTGGCTCACTTCGCTGATGCACAAGTTCCCGGACACCGGCGCGTTCGGCCAGAAGATGCAGGCGGCCGAACTCGACTACCTGGTGCATTCGGTCGCCGCGTCGACCGCGATGGCGGAGAACTACGTCGGGTTGCCGCTGTGAGTGAATGTCCGGGGACCCAGGTGCGACGGTGAGGCCTAGACTGAACGCTGGCTTCTCTTGCCACTGAAGCGCAAGATGCTCACTGTGGCAATGCCACCCGAACGCTCAAGGACTCTGATGACGAGACGCCACACCCCTCCGTTTCGCGCCGACCACGTGGGCAGCTTCCTGCGCCCACGACAGCTGCTCGACGCGCGCGCGCGGCACCACAAGGGCGAACTCGACGCAGCCGGTCTGCGTGCGGTGGAAGACGACGCCATTCGCGACATCGTGAAGTTTCAGCAGGACGTGGGGCTGCAAAGCATCACCGACGGTGAATTCCGCCGCACCTACTTCCACATCGATTTCCTCGAGCAGCTCGGCGGCGTGAAGACCGACATTCCGGTCATGATCACCAAGCCCGATGGCAAACAGGAGCTCGCGCCGCCGGTGATGCGGGTGATCGACAAGGTGCGCCATGTGAAGGACATCCAGCTTGCCGACTTCCAGTACCTCAAAAGCCAGGTCGAAACCCACAAGACAACCGGCCTGACCCCGAAAGTGACGATTCCCTCGCCCACCATGCTGCACTTTCGCGGCGGACGGGCCGGCATCAGCCGCGAGCATTACCCCGACCTCGAGCCGTTCTACCAGGACGTGGCGAACGCCTATGGCGACGAACTGCGCTCACTCGCCGCGGCCGGATGCACCTACGTGCAGATGGACGACACCAACCTGGCCTACCTGTGCGACGACAAAATGCGCGAAGCAGCACGCTCGCGCGGTGACGACCCCGACGAGCTGCCGCACCGCTATGCCGCGTTCATCAACCGCGTCGTCGCGCAAAAGCCGGCCGGCATGACGCTCGCCGTGCACCTGTGCCGCGGCAACTTCCAGAGCACCTGGGCCGCGCAGGGCGGCTACGAGCCGGTGGCGCAGGCCCTGCTCAGCGAGATGAACGTGGACGGCTATTTCCTCGAATACGACGACGCGCGCAGCGGCGACTTCAAGCCCTTGCGCCACCTGCCCAAGGGCAAAACGGTCGTGCTCGGGCTGGTGACCACCAAGCTCGGCCAGCTGGAATCGAAGGATGACCTGAAACGGCGCATCGACGAAGCAGCGAAATACGCGCCGCTCGACCAGCTGTGCATCTCACCCCAATGCGGTTTCAGCAGCACCGTGCACGGCAATGACATCGCGGTGGAGGCGCAACGCGCCAAGCTGGCGCTGGTGGTCGAGGTCGCCCGCGAGGTTTGGAACTGAGTCCACGGGTCGTCACGCCCTGACGCCAAACACCTGCCGCAAGTAGGCCAGGAACGTCTCGTCCGAGCACATCGTCTTGCCCGGCGAGTCGGCGAGCTTGGCCACCGGCTGGTCGTTGCAGCGCACCAGCTTCATCACAACGCCCAGGGTCGTGAGGCCCGTGTCGTTGCTCAGGTTGGTGCCGATGCCAAAGCCGAGCTGGGTGCGGTCGCCGAAGTGGGCGTAGAGGCGAAACGCGGTTTCCAGATCGAGCCCGTCGGAGAACACGAGCCGTTTGGTGTGGGGGTCGACACGCAGCTTCGCGTAGTGGGCGAGGGCCTTTTCACCCCACGCGATCGGGTCGCCCGAGTCGTGGCGCAGGCCGTCGAACAGCTTGGCGAAGTAGAGGTCGAAGTCGGCGAGGAAGGCGTCCATGCCGACCACGTCGGTGAGCGCCGTGCCGAGGTCGCCACGGTACTCCTGCACCCAGTCCTCGAGGGCGGCTTTCTGGAAGTCGCGCAGCCGCACCCCGTGGGCCTGATAGGACTGCAGGAATTCGTGCGCCATCGTGCCGATGGGCACCAGGTCGAGCGTGCGCGCCAGGTGCACGTTGGACGTGCCCTTGAAGAACTGCGGCACGGCCAACTTGAGGCGCTGCACCACCTCGGCCTGCCAGGCGCCCGAGAAGCGCCGGCGCACGCCGAAGTCGAAAAACTCGAACGGGTGGCGACGCTGCAGCGACTTGCCGAATTCGCGCAGGCGTTCGATCTTCGCCTCCAGCCGCTGGCGGCCGATGCTCAGTGCCGCGACCGCGTCGTAGCGACGGAAATACAGCTCGTTGACGATCGCCAGCACATAGATCTCGAAGCCCATCACGTGCACCTGCGGCCCCTTGGCGACGATCTCGAGCGTGTTGCCGTTCGCCGTGACTTCGATGAATTCGCGCTGGAAGCGGAAGATGCGCAGGAAGTCGACGAAGTCCGACTTCATGAAGCGCAGCGAGCGCAGGTAGGTCAACTCATCGGCCCTGAAGGCGAGCGTGCAAAGGTGGTCGAGTTGCTCGTTGACTTCGCCCACCAGGTCGGCGAGCGGGTGTTCAGTCTCGTTGCGGCAGGCGAAGTTGTACTCGGCCTGCGCCTGCGGATGGCGATGCAGCATCGCCTGCCACATCGTGAACTTGTAGAGGTCAGTCTCGAGCAGGCTTTGGATGACGGGCTTCATGGGTGGCTCGTGGTGCGCTGGGCAGCGGGCTCGAATCGGCAATGTGCGCAGTATGTCCGAGCTTGGCAGTGGCCGGCCCGATGCGCTTCGAGCAGCACTGAATATCGCGTCCAGCGCCGCCCGAGCCGGTATGCGGCGCGGCGGCTTTCGGCCCGAGCGGCGGCGCGCATCGACCCCAACCAGGCCTGTGAGCAAGCGTAACCACGGCCCCGCCGGTTGACGGCACATTCGCCGCACAAGGTGGCCCCGAACCGCCTTGCCGTTTTCGCCACGCGAGCGCTGCGCAATCGATTGCCATGCCCTCTGTGCGTCATGCCCCCGTGGCAGTTTCTCACGCTGCGCATCGCCCGCCCTTGGCGTCGATTGCTTCGCGCGGCTTGAGGTCCCGGTTTCGATCAGATCGAACTCGGTGGTTTCACACGCCCATCTGGGCTCCGATGAAGTGGGCGTCGATCACAGAGTTTCCGTTCTGGCCAAACTTGTCTGAGCGAAGCACAGGCAGCACCGAGGGTCGGCAACGTGCGGGTTTGCGACCCCGCGTTTCAGACCGTCTCTGCGCGACCTGAGCCGGAACTTCGCATGAATGGGGCGTAGCCCGAACGTGCAAACGGACCGGCCGTATTTCTCACACTTCTGGTTACGGATCTCGAGATGAACACACACGACAACCTCGCCGGTTTCTTCGACTGGCGCTGTGCCCAACAACCCGATGCGCTGGCCTATGCCTTCGTGCGTGACACGCTCGAGACGGCCGACGCGCTGACCTTCACCGAGCTGCACCGGCAGGTGCACGGCCTCGCCGCGGAACTGGTGCGTCACAGCGAACCCGGTGACCGGGTGCTGCTGGTCTACCCGCCAGGCGTGGAGTTCGTGCGAGCGTTCTGGGCCTGCATGGTCACGGGGCGCATCGCCGTGCCGGTGCCCGCGCCGGACCCGGTGCGCTTCAAGAACAACGCGCCGCGGCTGCGCGCCATCATCCTCGACGCGCAGGCGAGCTTGGTGCTGACGCACCGCGAACTGCTCGAGCCGGCGATGAGCTTTCGCGATGCCGACGGCGCGACCGGCGCGCGCTGGATTGCCACCGATGACCTGGGCGAAGCGCAGCCACCTGCAGCAGAACACGCGGCGGTGGCGCTGGGCCCCAACAGCGTGGCGTACCTGCAGTACACCTCGGGTTCGACCTCGACGCCGCGCGGCGTCATCATCACCCACGCGAACGTGCTGGCGCAATGCCGCACCAGCGGTGAAGCGGTTGGCGTGAACGGCCAGAGCAGCCGGTTGTTGTGCTGGCTGCCGCACTTCCACGACTACGGCCTGGTGTTCGGAACCCTGCTGCCGTTCCATGCAGGGGTACCGAGCTATTTGATGTCGCCACTGACATTCCTGCGCCGTCCGCTGCGCTGGCTCGAGGCGGTCGCACGCTTTGGTATCACCCACACCGGCGCGCCGAACTTTGCCTACGTCGCGTGCATCAAGGCCCTGGCCCAACAGCCCGACTGGGCGGCCGATCTGAGTGCACTGGTGTCGAGTTCATGCGGTGCTGAACCGATTCACCCTGACACGCCGGCGCTGTTTCATACCGCGTTTGCCCCGCATGGCCTGAACCCGAGCACCTTTGCCGCCGCCTACGGCATGGCCGAAACCGTGTTGGGAGTGACCGCCACTGCGCCCGGCGCCACCACCACGATCATGACCCTGGACGCTGCCCAGCTTGCGATGCACAAGGTGCTCGAGTGCAGCGCCGACTCGGCACAGGTGCGCCGCGTCGTCGGCTGCGGCAGGCCGTTCGCGGAGACCGAACTGTGCATCGTCGACCCGAAGAGCCACCAGCCGTGCGCGACAGACCGGGTGGGTGAAATCTGGGTGCGCGGCAGCAGCGTCGGCCAGGGTTACTGGCGGCGCGAACGCGCCAGTGCCGACACCTTCGGTGCCCGCACCGCGAACGGCGAAGGCCCCTACCTGCGCACCGGCGACCTGGGTTTCCTGCGCGGCGGCGAACTGTTCGTGAGCGGACGCCTGAAGGACTTGATCATCGTGCACGGCCGCAACCATG
>JANNKS010000436.1:0-9963 GCA_031396425.1 Rhizobacter sp.
GCAGCGCATAGCCTGCGGCGAAAGAGGCCACTTCGGCAATGATCACTTCGCCATCCGGCGCGTGGGTGATGTGGGTCGCGACCTCGAGCTTGTCGGCCGTGTGCGCAACACGCCGTTCGTATGTGAAGAGAGGCCCAGCACTGGTCGGGTCCTGCGCGAAGACGGTGCCGCGATACACCAGCTCACCAGCCGTTGCCGGTGCTTGGCGGTAGCCCACCAGCCGGGCTTGCCCGGCCGCGTCCAGCGGCGGCGGCGTGGCGCCGGCTGCCAAGGTGAGCGCAGCCGACAGTGCAATGAGCCGCTTGGGGAGGAGGCTGGTGCAAGTCAAGGATTTCATGTGGGGCTTTCGAACAGTGGATTTGAGGTGAACCGGAAGTGGTGTCGCGCGCCCACCGCCTTGTGCGTGGCAATGCGGCTTTCTTCTATGCCCCCACTGTAGGAACCGCGGCGCCACCAGCCCAGCCGTAGCCTGCGCACACACCCTTGCATCGAATGCAACAATCACGCAATGGATCAGTTGCGCGCCCTGCGTGTCTTCGAGCGGGTAGTGACCGAGGGCAGCTTCGCCGGCGCCGCGCGCACCATGGACTTGGCGCCGCCGGTGGTCACACGCACCGTGGCCGAGTTGGAACGGCACCTGGGGGCCAGGTTGCTCAACCGCACCACACGCCGCATCGCGCTCACCGACATCGGTGCGGCCTATCTCGAGCGGGCCAGGCGCATCCTGGGCGAACTGGACGATGCCGATGCAGTGGCCGGTGCATCGACCAAACAACCCCGCGGGGTCTTGCGCGTGCTGTGCCCGCCGGCATTTGCCGTGCACCAGCTCGCACAGCACCTGCCGCGCTTTCGGGCCCGCTACCCGCTGCTCAGCCTGGAGATCGCTGCACCCGGTGCGGTGGAAGCAGCGCACCAGGACTACGACGTTTCCATCGTCTCGGTCGGCCAGCAGCCACTAGAAGGCGCCTTCGTGGCTCGCCGGCTCGCGCGTTCGACGTTCATCATCTGCGCCTCGCCCGACTACCTGAAGCGGCGCGGCCATCCACAGCATCCCGATGACCTGTTGCAGCACGATGGCCTGTTGCCCGCCGTGTCGGCCGTGCGGCGCGAGCTGACGCTGGCGCGTGTCGGCGCCGATGACCCCGCTGGAGCACCGCGCACGGTGAATATTGCGGCGCCGACGCCAGCCCTGTCCAGCGGTCAGATCGAGTTGCTGCTCGCCGCCGCCGTGGCCGGCCTGGGCATCGCTGGCCTGCCCTCATTCGTGGCAGCCGAGGCCTTGCGCGCGGGCCGACTCGTGCGCGTGTTGCCGCAATGGCAGGGGCTTTCGTTGACGCTGTATGCAGCGATGCCTGCGCGCAAGCTGGTGCCGGTGCGCACACGCTCCTTTGTCGACTTTCTGGTCAGCACCTTCGGCGGTTGTGACAACGATCCCTGGGTCTGACCGAAGCAGAGCCGCCCGGGGAACGTGCTGCATCAGTGTCCCGCAAGGTGGTGGACACGGCCGAAGGCGACACGGCGCGCCTGCGACAGGGTGGACCACAGGGCGCGCGAGCTGGTCATCAAGCGGCCGCTGAGCGCCGCCCAGAACTGGTCCTGCGCTTCCTTTCTAGCCTGCAGCGCGCCCAGTTTCGCGGCCTCTCTGAACGCCGCATAGTCGTTGGGTGAGAGCTGTGTATGCAAGAGTTCGGTGTTCATGAGGATGTCCTTGGGTGGGAGTGCCGTGACTGTAGGCAGCACGCACGAAAGGGGAAACAGCGGCCGCCGCAAATGCGCCTTGCACAACGCGCAAGACCATGGCCTTGCACACCCGTACCATGGGCGCCATGCACGATCTGGGCTTTGACGACCTGAAGCTGTTCGCCCGCGTGGCGACGCTGGGCACGCTTTCGGCCGCGGCTCGCGAACGCGATGTGCCGGTCAGTCAGGTTTCGCGGGCGTTGACGCGAATCGAGAAGGCCTGCGGCGCACGCCTGATTCACCGCTCGACCCACGCGCTGGCGCTGACCGCCGAGGGCGAGACCTTCCTCGACTATTGCCGGCGCATTGGCGCCACGGTGGAAGAGCTGGAAGGTGAATTCGCCAGCCAGGCGCAGGAGCCCAGCGGTGGGGTGCGCGTTTCTGCCAGCACGGTCATCGCGCAGTACCAATTGCTGCCCAGCTTGGCCGGGTTGAGCCAGCGGCACCCGCAACTGCGGGTCGAACTGGAGGTCAGCGACCTGATCGTCGACATGGCCCGCAGCGGCATCGACATCGCCATTCGCACCCAGGCCACACTGCCCGAGACGATGGTGGCGCGGCCCCTGGGCCACCTCGGCCGCGCGCTCTACGCCGCGCCCGAATACTTGGCTGCCGCCGGAACACCCACTCATCCGGACCAATTGCGACAGCACCGGCTGGTCACCAACAGCGCCGCCACGCAGCTCAACCATTGGCCCTTCGTCATCGATGGCCAAGAGCTGAAACTGGCCGCCGAGGGCTTCTGGCGGGCCAACGACACCGGCTTGGCAGCCAACATGGTGCTGGCCGGCCTGGGCATCGGCAGGCTGGCCACAGTGGTGGCCGAGCCCTTGGTCCGCCAGGGGCGGCTGGTGCCCGTGCTGGCCGCATCTGTCGACGCGCAGCCGAGTGCGATCTATGCCATCACCGCCACCACGCGCCAGCGCCTGCCCAAGATCAAAGCCTGCCTGGACTACTGGTCAGAGTGGTTCGGCTCGTCGGCTTGATTGGATTGGATCGGCGAGCTCGCGCGGGTCCTGTTGGCATGAGCGCGCTGGGCCGCTCCCAAGCGCTCATACCGGCGCCCTTCAAGGGCGAAGGTGCTCCAGTGAACCCGCTGCGGCCAGCTGCCGCGCTATCAGCCGGCGATGCGGACGACGTTCAGCCCCTGCGAGTGCCCTGTGCCAACGTGCGTCAGCGCGGCACCCGCCTCCGCGAATGACCAGGTGCGCTCGACCACCGGCCTCATGGCGCCAGCCTCGATGAGCTCAGTCATGACAACGAGGTCGGCGGCATTCAATTTCTGCATGAACATCTTGACGCGCTTGCCGCCGAATGAGAACACGAGCAGGCCACCGATGATGCGAACGAAGGGGCCGACCCAGTCGCCGCCACCGCCCGAGCAGGGTACATAGCGGCCGCCGGCGTTCAATGCCCGCTTGCAGTCCGACAGGGTGCGGTTGCCGACCATGTCCATCAGCACGTCGTAGCGCGCACCGCTCTCGACAAAGTCGCTCTTCGTGTAGTCGATGACCTCGTCGGCACCGAGCGAGCGCACGAGTTCGACGTTGCGCGTGCTGCACACGGCCGTGACGTGTGCGCCGAGCGACTTCGCGAGCTGCACGGCCCAGGTGCCGACCGCGCCCGATGCTCCGTTCACGAGCACGCGCTCACCGGCCTGCACCTGGCCGGCGTCACGCAGGCCCTGGAGCGCCGTCGTGCCCCAGGGAACAGCCGCCGTATCCTCGAACGAGAGGTTTTTCGGTTTGTGCGCGACGAGCTTCGCGGGCATCACGAGGAATTCTGCAAAGGCGCCGTTGAGTGCCTGCCCGAACACATCGTCACCGACCTGCAAGCCAGTGACCCTGGCGCCGACCGCCGCGATGCGGCCCGACATCGCTGCGCCGGGTACCTTGTGCTTCGGCCGGGGGAAACCGCCAAACGGACTCAGCCGCACGAGGTAGGGTTTGCCGGTGACGATGTGGTGATCGCCAATGCTCACACCCGCCGCCACCACGCGAATGAGCACGTCGTCGTCACCTGGCACCGGCAGGTTGACTTCACCCAGCGTCAGCACGTCGGGCTCTCCGTACTGGTGGTGAACGACGGCACTCATTGCTCGCCGTGCGGGCGCGGTTCTTGTTGCTGGTGCCAGCTGCGCCGAGGATGGCGCTGCAGCGTTTGGGGCAGATGCATTCATGGTTCTTGTTCCTGGTTGGGAAAGTTATCGGGAAGAGATTGCGGCGTACTCAGGCCCCGTTGCCGATGGCTCGGACCATGGCTCGTGCGACAAAGCGATGTGCAGGGCGCACTGGAACCATGTACAAGCGACCCAGCCAGTTGTGTACCTTGACCACGGTCGTGACCGTGACAACGGCTTGATCCCCCGACGCGGATTGCTGGCGATGCACCGAGACGACCACATCCAGGTGTTTGTCGCTGTCGCCGAGCAGTACCTCGGTTTCCGAGGTCGAAAGCAGCGTGAAGATGCCCACCCTGTCTCCTGGTTTGTACTCGGAGGCATTCTTGGACAGGTTGACCGCGGACAGACCACCAAGGTCCTTGAGGCCGATCAGAGAGACGAGCCGATTCCGCAGCCTCATTGCGCCATCGATCCACGCGGGCGTGGACCTGGCGACTCGGAGAAACTGACTCAAGGGGTCGAGACCGGGCTCGGCCGCACGGACGGACCACGCGTCATGGAAGTAGCTTCCGTGAACGAGCTGTTGAATCCTGCTGCCGACGGGGGCTTCTGACTCGATCGGTTGTGTCTTCATGGCGTGGAAGGTATCAGCACCACAGGGCGCAGGTAGGCCGCGGCGGCGCGCGCGTGTCGATTTCGCTGTCTGCCTTGTGGGCGTGGCTGCCGCAGGCGGCGTCAGTTGCGTCGAGAACCACGCGGCGGTGTGTGGGGCAGGTGCATTCATGGTGTTTGTCCTGACTTGCAGGATCCGTCAAAAGTGGATTACAGTGTAAGCATACAGTGTAATCTAAAATCTCGTAATACATGGGCGACCGGCACGCACGACTCGAAGTGAGGTGCCGGTGACAGACTCGCAGCTGTTTGCACAGCAGATACCAGGAGCCAAGTCATGGCGAAGAGGGCCATACCGCAACCGACACCGCAACCTGCGCCACGTGCTGCCCTGAGCAAGGAGCGCGTGCTGCGCGCCGCGGTCACGCTGGCCGATGAGATCGGCATCGCGTCGCTGTCGATGCGCAAGCTGGGGGAAGCACTTGGCGTCGAGGCCATGTCGCTGTACCGCCATGTTGCGAACAAGGACGCCATCCTGGATGGCATCGTCGATATCGTGGCTGCTGAGTTTGAGGCGCCTGCCCTCGGCGGCAACTGGAAGGCTGCCATGCGCCGGCGGGCGATCGCGGCGCATGAGGCCCTGGTGCGCCATCCTTGGGCGACCATGCTGGTGGTGTCGCGCGCCAACGTCGGACCGGCGATGCTGCACTACGTCGACGCCACGATCGGCTGTCTGCGTGAAGCAGGCTTCTCCTATGCCCTGGCCGACCATGCCTGGAATGCGCTCGACAGCTACGTCTACGGCTTCACGCTGCAGAAACTGAACTTCCCTTTCGAGCCGCAGGAGTACGCCAAGATGGCAAAGGCTTATCTGCCGATGATCCCGGCAGATCAGTTTCCTCACCTCAACGGCATGTCGCAGCAGGTGATCGATGGCCAGCACGATGGCCTGCACAGTCTTGAGTTCGGGCTGGATCTCATTCTTGATGGCCTCGACAAGCGGCGGCGCAAGGCATGAGTCCAGCGTGAACGCGCTCGCCGCGCGTTGGATCGCCTCAGCCATCGCCAAGTTGGTCCCACGCATCTGTAGAGATGCGACCGGTTCCCTGGCACCGCCAGCCACCCCCCCGCAGAATTGGGCGTCGCCGGACCTGACTCTGGTGACCGTCTGCAAGTGGCCGAACGCAGCCAGCCCGAAGTTCACCACCCAGCTGACTTTCGACGCGACTCAAGTCGAGCCGCGTTGGCGATTGCGCTGCCGGACAGCAGCTGCAGACAAGACCTGCCGCGACCGAGATCGACTTGATGCGCTGGGTGATGGGCCGCGATGTGTAACTTCTCAGACAAAGCCGGGCGCCACGCTCTGCGGCCCCGCAGACTTTCACAGCGCCGCCTTGCGCCGCCGCTCACGTCAGAGCGCTATCACTCGCGCGTCGGTCGGGTGCGAGTGTAGCTCCTCGACCTCGGCCACGCGCCGCTTCAGCACCGCAGACTGGTTGATGTAGCCCTTGTCGGTGATCTCGCCGGCGTCGGCATTCGGCGGCTCGGCGAGCCAGAGCGCGCGCACCGGCGCCTGCGACGAGCCGCCGCCCTCGGCGCGCATCGCCGCCAGCGCGGTGCGCGTGCGTGCGGCCAGATCGGCCGGCACCACGTCCTTGGTGGCCGCGCAGGGGAACAGCAGCACGCCGACCTGGTCGCGGTCGTGGCCGGTGATCACCGCATCTTGCACCCACGGCGCGAGTGCCGACACCACCTTCAGCCTCAGGGTGCCCACCGACACCCAGGTGCCCGACGACAGTTTGAAGTCTTCGGCCACCCGGCCGTTGAAGGCCACGCCCGCCTCCGGGCGTTGCGGGTCGACCAGGAAACCGGCGTCGCCGATGCGGTAGAAGCCGTCAGCGTCGAAAGCCTGCGCCGTCAAGTCGGGCGCGTTTCGGTAACCAGGGAACACGGTCGGGCCGCGCACCCGCATTTCGAGCTTCTCACCGTTCGGCACGAATTTGAGCTCCATGCCCGGCAGCGGCAGGCCGATGCAGCCGGCACGCTCGAGCTTCCAGTGCGCGCTCGTGATGGCCGGCGAGGTTTCAGTGGCGCCCCACGAGGTGGTGAACCACACCGGATCGTCGCGCACCTTTTGCGCCACCGCTTCCAGCCGCGCCCAGCTCGCCTGCGGCAGGGCCGCACCGGCGTAAAACACCATGCGCAGCCGCTCGAACAATTCGCGCGCGAGGTTCGCGTCGTTCTCCAGGAACGGCAGCAGCATGTCGAAGCCGCGCGGCACGTTGAAATAGAGCGTCGGTTTCACGTCGAGCAGGTTGCGCACCGACTTCTCCACCAGCCCGGGCGCGGGCCGGCCTTCGTCGATGTAGAGCGCGCCGCCATTGCGCAGCACCAGGTTGAAATTGTGGTTGCCGCCGAAGGTGTGGCTCCAGGGCAGCCAGTCGAGCACGACGGGTTTTTCCTGCGCGAGGAAGCGCCAGGCCTGCGCGACCATCTGCTGGTTCGCGCACAACATGCGGTGGGTGTTGATCACGACCTTCGGGTGGCCGGTCGAGCCGGAGGTGAGAAGGTACTTGGCATGGTCGCCGGGCTGGATGGCGCGGAACGCCTGCATCACGGCGCTGCCCTCACGGCTGGCGATCAGGCTGTCGAAAGCCACGCCACCGGGATGATCAGCGGCACCCTGGCTGAACACGCGGACCGCGTCGAGTCCGGCGTCGGCCAGCGCCGGGCCGTAGACCGCAGCGTCCGAGGCATAGACCAGGGCCGGCGCGAGCGTGTGCAGGATGCCGTGAATCTTGCGGTGGTCGCGCGTCATGCGGCTGTACGCGCTCGACACGGTGCAGACCGGGCGGCCGATGTGCATCGCGGCGAGCATCAGCAACGCGTGGTCGATCGAGTTGTCGGACAGCACGACGACCGGGCCGCCGACGGGAAGCTGCAGGTCGAGCAAGCCCTGCGCGATGGCGCCCACCGACGCGCGCAGCTGGGCGTAGGTGAGACGCCGCCAGCCGCCTGCCGCATCGCGCTCGGCCAGCGCGAGCGCGCCGGACGTCTGCACGGCCCAGTGTTCCAGCCACTCGCCGATGCAGCGGGCGAAAGGCTGCAGCGGCTCGGGTGAGCGCAGCACGAAAGCCCCGCCGTCCAGGCGCGTCAACTCGGCTTGCGCTGGCGCCAGCCGCGCTGGGTTGCCGAAGAAGTTGCCGCCCATGGGTTTCGCGTTTTCATAGATCCAGGGTCGGATGCTAGCGCGTGCAGGGTCGCACCGGCACGCGCAAAGCGCGCTGGTGCACAGCGCGCCGACGACGCCGACCTACGGGCAGCGCACCATGACCCGGATGTGCATGCCGGCAAACCGCTGGCGCATCCATGCGGTCGCTTCGCGCAAGCCGTCGCGAGGCCCGCGCCAGTTTGAAATCAGCAGTCGGTAGCTGTCCCCGTCGACCCGCCATTCGCCGGGTTCGGCGGGCGTGAACAGCGAGCGGATCGGCGCCGACCCGTAGTGGCTGGGGTCGTCAAACCCCGACGCGATCACTTCGTAGTGCAACGCGGCGGCGAGCCGCTCCACTTGCAGGCTCGCCGCCACCTCGGCCTGGCCCGCGCCGGCGCGCACGTCGACGCCGATGTGAAGCCGGCCCGGCCGCACCAGCAGCATCGAGCCGGGCTGCCCGGCCTGGCGCCGGTCGAACGCCCTCGAGGGCTCGGGTGGCTGGGCCATGTTGATCGTTCCCCAGGCGCCGCACGTCACACCGGGTGGCCCGGCACGCAGCGCGGCGGTGCTGCAGGTCACTGCGGGGCAATCGCGGCGATGCCGAGCTGGCCGAACAGCGCATTCGCCGCCGGCAGGTTGAGCCGCAATGTGTTGCGCGTGATGCCCGACACGCTGCGATAGCCGAAGTAGACGCTGCCACCGCGTTCGACGAACACGCGCGTGAAGTTGGGCCGCTGCGCGATTGCGGGCAGGTTCTGGAACGTCATCACACGCGCGTCGCCCAGGGTCTCGATCTGGTAGGTGCCGCTGCCCACCGCAGCGCAGTTGCGCGTGCTGCCGCCATTGGTGCGCACGTGGCAGCGGTAGTAGGTGACGCCATTGCCGCCGACACCGAACGCGACGCGCAGGTTCGCGGTGGTGGTGAAGTAGTTGCCGGTTCCGGCCGGCAGCGCCAATGCGTCCGTCACGCTGCCCATGGACACGCTCGTGCCGGCCCACCAGACGTTCGGGTTCAGGCTGCTGCCGCTCGCATCGGTGCCCGGGTCGACGATGCACGGCGTGCCCGGGCTCGAAGCAACCAGCTGTTCCAACGTCGCGGGCTGGCGCTGCAAGGGCGAGCCGAGCAGAGCCTGCCGACACGCCAGCGGGCCGTTGTTGCGCGCATCACCCCCCAAGGCAACGCTGCTGTCCCAGGTGCTGACGATGGACGTCACGTCATAGCTCAGTGCATTGCTCAGCGGCTGGGTGGCCTGATAGAACAGCACCGAGCCGGGCGGGAAGGTGGCGCTGCCCAGCAGGTTCAGATTCGCCGGGCCCCAGCTCGCGTACGGCACGCCGCCATCGTCGCCGGGGAAGACGCGAATCCTGTTGCTCACCACGCTGGCCAGTGTCTGGCCGGCGATGTCGAGCGCGGTGCGGGTGCTCACGCCTTCTTCGTGTTTGTCGCAATAGTCGTAGGTGCTGCGGCCCTGCGCATCGCGCGCGGTCTGGCTGCTGCGCGCGCCCGTCGCGCAGCCCACCCAGGCGCTGCCGTTCCAGTGCAGGTCACCGGCGCGCGCCTGGGTGGTGCCGAACCCCCAGGTGCTGACAACGCCCGCGCTGGCCTGCCTGTGCACGTCGAAGAAGCGCACCTTGCCATCACCGCCGGGCGTGTTGTCGGCGACGCTGGACTGCATCGAACGGTAGGCCCAGTTGTTCGCATCGGTGTACGTGAACTGGCGCAATGCCGCCGTGGCCACCGGCGTGGCCGACGGCGCCGCCTGGGGCAGCTTCGCCGCGCCGATCAGGGCCAGCGCTTCGGCTGCACCAAGCGCGGGTTGCGTGGCCACCAGGTCCTGCGCGGCCGCCACCAAGGCGGCCTGCAGATCGGTCGCGCCGCTGACCGCCGGGTCGGCGACGACGCTGGCCAGCGCCGCCAACGCGCCGCGCACCGCTTCGGCAACGGCCCGGTCGATGTCGGCCTGCGTGATGGCGGCACCGCTGACGTCGGGCTGGCCGAGGTTGGCGGCGAGCGCGGTGGCCAGGGCTTTCTGGGTTTGCACCACCAGTCGCGCGAGCGTCGAAGCCTGGCGCGCCGCGGTGCCGACGCCACCGAAGTCGACCAGCGGCGATTGGCTGATGCCCGCCTGTGCCTGCACATAGGCCGCCGCGGCGACGGCATTGGCGCCGGTGGCGTCCATGTGCGCCACCACCATCGTCGTGAGCGGGCTGACGAACACCGTCTGTGCGCCGCTGCTGCCGCTGCCAGGCGCCTTGAACGTCAGCGCCAGTCCGATAG
>JANNKS010000434.1:0-8900 GCA_031396425.1 Rhizobacter sp.
TGGGCGATCATTGCATAGGTGCCAAGGTTAATAATAAACTGGTGTCTATCAGTCACACTTTGAAAAACGGCGACCAGATTGAGATCATTACGTCCAAAAAACAGAAGCCTTCCGAAGACTGGGTAAATTTTGTGGCGGCCGCCACGGCGGTCAATGTCGTGAGAACCGATCTTCTGCTGTAGGTCATCGTTGAACTCCAATAAGCCAATCAACTGGACGAATGCGCCCAGGCCCAAGGCTAATGCGCCTTGTTGCAGCCTGTCGCACGCCAGGCCTCGACCTTTCTCACAATTTCATAACATCGCGGCACCCGGGCGCAGCGCAGACGCGCTGGGACGCGGCGGTTCGATTTGTGGCGACCGGCCCGGCCAGGCGTTCGACGCAATCGCCACGCCGCCTGGGGCGCGCGCTGGCGCCATATCGCCAGGATCAGGCGAACAAGCGGCGCAGGCTCGGCGCTTGCGCCAGGGTGTGTTCATACGCCGCACGCGCCGCGGTTTCGCGGAATTCGCGACTCAGACTCACCCAATAGCCAAAGTAGGGGTGCAACACCAGATCGGCCTGTTGCGCCTCGACGTCGATCTGGGCGCGCTTGGCGATATCACTGTCCAGGTAGCGCTCGGCCCCGGCTGGGCGCGCCTTGGCGAGGTGGATCGCCACGTCGACGGCCAGCACTTTTTGCGCACCCAGGGCCCGTGCCGCCTTCACCGGAAGCGGGCTGCTTGCATCGCCATCGATAAATTCGCGACCCCGAATGCGCACTGGTGCGAACCAGCGCGGAATCGCACACGAGGCCTGAACTGCGGGGCCGATCTCACCCCGGTTGAACACCGCGGGCTTGTTAAGCTGCACGTCGGTGGCCACCACCGCCAACGGTGTGCGCAACTGTTCAAAGTGGCGCACGCCCAGAGTCTGGTGCACCAGCTCGGCGATGCCCCTGCCATCGAGCTTGAGGCCGTTACCCGGCGACCAACGCGCCAGGCGATAGAAGTCGAAGTCGAACGCGAGTGCTTCGATCTGCACGATGGACAGCCCGGCCGCGAGCGCGCTGCCCATCAGCGCGCCGACCGACGCACCGACGATCAAGTCAGGGCGCAATCCCAGTTCATCGAGCGCACGCAGCACCCCGACATGGGCAAAGCCGCGCGGCCCGCCCGCAGCGAGCACCAGAGCCAACCGCGGACGCGCAGTTGATGCCGTGAAGTTCGGGGCGTCCGGCCCATCGGCAATGGTGGTCTCGACCCCACAACCGCTCAGTCCGGTGAGGATTGCCGGGGCCGCGAGCGCACTGGAAAGCAAGGCTCGACGATGCATGCCCGGATCGTAGCAAGGGACACCCCTCGACGAACCGTGCCCCTCCATCGCGACCGGCGCGAACCGGCAGCGCAGTCGCCCGCACGCCCTGCGATGCAGTGGCGACTTCGCGGCGCCCGGGCGGCACCCCGATGTACTTGCCGCGGCGACGCGCGGCCGAACGCAGTCATACCTCGCTGGCGAGGGCTTCGAGCCGTACCTGGCCTCGCGGCGTGCGCAAGGTGAGTGCGATCGGCACGGCAACGCGTGCACCGGCGTGGGCCCCGGTTGTTGATGCCGCCACCAGGGGTGGCAGTGTCGGCGGCACCGTTTCAACTGCCGCCGGCAAGCCTGCGGCGATCGCCGACGGGCAACCCGCCAGCACCAGCTGTTCCAGCTCCACGCCACTGGCCGGCATCGCGTCAACCGGGTGCGCACCCGACCACTCGATCAACGTCGGCATCGCCCCGCGCATCAGGCGCCGCCCGTCGCGCCGCACCGTGATGCGCCAGCTCAGCGTACCGCGATCGGTGTCGCGCTGCGCTTGCAGGATCTCACCGCAATCAACGCCCGCCGCGCGCGCCTCGGCCAGCGCCAGCGCGATGTTTTCGGTGCGCGCGACCCAGTGCACGAGCTGCGGCCCGGCCAGGAGCGCGGCTTGCAGGGCGGGCCGGTCCAGGTCGAACCAGCGCAGCCGGTCCGGCGCCAGCACGGCTGGATCGATTGCGATGATCTCGAAGTAGGCGCGCGGAAACCGCGCCGACTGAATGCTGAACAAGCGGTTGTGGGTGCCCATGAGTCCATGTTTGCCGCCCGGGCCCGGCGTGATGCCCAATTGCGCCTCGCACCATGCGACACCCTCGTCGAGATCGCGCGCGGCGACCACCACATGATCGAGCGCCAGCTTCACAGCGCGACCTGGCCCGACACCACGCTGACGCAACCGCCACCGACCCAGACCGTTTGTTCGGTCTGCTCGATGAACACCCGCCCGGCGCGGCCAAGTGCGGTGCCCTGCGCGGCCACATAGCGTTGCGGCGCCAGGCCCGCATTCATCAGCCATTGCGCCAGCCCGGCGTTCAGGCTGCCCGTCACCGGGTCTTCGGTCACGCCGCCGCCCGGAATGAAGGCACGCACCTCGAACTGCGCGTCGTGCCCGGGCGGGCACCGCCCGACCACACCCACCTCCAGCGGCAGCATCGAGGCAAAGTCGGGTTGCAACGCGAGCACCGCATCACGCGATTCCAACATCACCGCCACCCAGCCGGGGCCGTTGTCGACCCAGTTCGACGCTTGAATTGCACCGAGGTCGATGCGCAGCGCACGCGCGATGTGCGCCAAGGTCGCGCTGTCGACGGGGCCGCTGCGTATGAGGGGCGGCGCAGCGAACGCCAGCCGTTCCTGCTCGCGCCGCACCCGCACCAGCCCGACACCGCATTGCTGAATCACTTCATTCGCCGCTTTCGAGCGCCCGCCCGCCGCAAGCCAGGCGTGGCAACTTCCCAAGGTCGGGTGGCCGGCGAAGGGCAACTCACGCGCGGGTGTGAAGATGCGCACCCGGTAGTCGGCGGCAGGGTCGGTGGGCGGCAGCAGGAAGGTCGTCTCGCTCAGGTTCGTCCAGCGCGCGAAGCCGCGCATCTGTTCGTCGCTCAAACCTTGCGCCGCATGCACCACCGCCAGGGCATTGCCCATCAACGGCGTGTCGTTGAAGACATCGAGCTGGGTGAAGTTGAAGCTTGTCATGGGGTTTCCGCAATCGTCTGCGCCAACAGTTGAATGCCGCGCACGATCTGCTCGGGCGGCGCGGTGACGAAGCTCAGCCGCAGGGTGTGCGCCTGTGCATTGCTGGCATAGAACGCCGCCCCCGGCACGAACGCGACGCCGCGCTCGACCGCCTTGGGCAACAGCGCCACGGCGTCACTGCCGGCGGGCAGTTCGACCCAGAAGAACATTCCGCCGGTGGGCGCCACCCAGCGGCAACCGGGCGGCATGTGGCGCTCGAGCGCGCTGCGCATCGCGTCACGATGCAACTTGTAGCGGGCGCGGATCGTCGGCACGTGTTGGCGCAGGAAGCCGTCACGAATCACCTCGTGCACGACACGCTGGTTGAAGCCCGGCGTATGCAGGTCGGCGGCCTGTTTGGCTTGCAGCAGCTTGGGGAAAACCGCAGCGGGCGCCACCAGGTAGCCCAATCGCAGGCCCGGTGCCAGCACTTTCGAGAACGACCCAAGGTAAAGCGTGCCGTCGGGCCAGCTGGCGGCGAGCGGCGGCGGCGGCGGGGTGTCGAACCACAGGTCGCCGTAAGGGTTGTCTTCGACGATCGGCAGCCCCACGGCCTGCGCCGCTGCCACCACAGCCAGCCGCCGCGCCGGGCTCATGCAGCGGCCGCTGGGATTCTGGAAGTTCGGCAGGAGGTACAGGAAACGCGCGCCGCGGGCGGCGGCCAGCATTTCGGGCACCGGGCCGTCGTGATCGCAGGGTACGCTCAGCACGTCCGGCTCGTACGGCGCGAACGCCTGCAGCGCGCCCAGGTAGGTGGGCGCCTCAACCGCCACCGTGCTGCCGGCATCGATCAGAATCTTGCCTGCCAGGTCCAGGCCCTGCTGCGAGCCGGTGGTGATGAGCACCTGCGAGGCATCGGCCGTGAGCCCCTGCGCGCCCAGCTCTTGCGCCACCCACTCGCGCAGCGGGCTAAACCTTCACTGGCGGCATATTGCAGGGCTTCGCGCGGACAGTCGCGCAGCACACGCTGGCTCGCTTCGCGCATCGCCTCGATCGGGAACGAGTCCGGCGACGGCAGGCCGCCCGCCAACGAGATGATGCCGGGCCGCTCGGTGATCTTGAGGATCTCCCGGATGATCGACGGGTTCATGCGCTCGGCGCGGCGCGCCAGTTGGAAGCTCATGCCTGCACTCCTGCTTCGGCGCCGCACAAGACATTCAAGTCGGGCGTGAATTCCACGAATCGGTGCAGACTCGCGGCGGCCTCGGCCCAGCGCGCGATGTTCGGATAGCGTTCGGCGGCCGCAGCAGGCGGCAGTCGCATGCCGTGATGGATCGCGAATTTCATGCAAGACTCCGTTTCTCCACCGGCATTTTCTTGCCGAGGAACACCGTGGCGATCACCGCCAGGGAAAACGCCACCGTGGCCGGCTCGAGCTTCTCGCCCAGCACGGGCACCGCAAAGAGCAGCGCAAGGAATGGCTGCACCAATTGCACCTGGCTGACGCGCACCGCACCGCCCATGGCGAGGCCGCGGTACCAGGCAAAGAAACCCAGCCACATCGAAAAGAGCGAAACATATCCCAACCCCAGCCAGGCGGACATCCGAACCGGCTGTGCCGGCCAGCTCGCCAATGTCACCGGCAGCGTCAGCGGCAGCGAGAACACCAGCACCCAGCAGATCACCCGCTCGGCGCTCATCTCACTCGCCAGACGCGCGCCCGCAACATAGCCGATCGACCCGGCGAGCACCGCAAGCAGCAGCAGGCCATCGGCCGCGCTCAAACGGCCCTGGCCCTGATGCGCCGCGAACGCCAACACCAAGCCACAACCCAGCAAGGCGCAGCCCCAGAAGCCAAGCGACGGGCGCTGGCGAAAATACAGCGCGGCGGCCAACGCGGTGCCCAAGGGCAGCAGGCCGGTGACCACCGCCGCGTGCATCGCATCGACCTCGCGCAGCGCCAGGCCCAGAAAGAGTGGGAAGCCGACCACGGTGCCGGCCGCGCACACCGCGAGCGCAACCGCCTGGCTGGCGCGGGGCCGACCGGCGCCCAGGGCGAGCAGCACGACGGCGCTGAACAACCCCGCCAGCGCCGCGCGGCCTGCGGTGACGAACAGCGGTGCGAGCTGCGGGTCGGAGCTCGGGCCGACAGCCAGGCGCGTCATCGGCAAGGTCATCGCAAATATGACCACCCCCAGCAGCCCCAGCCAGAGGCCGAGCGTTTCATCGCGCCGGTTCATGCACGGCCCCTGAAATCCTCACGCATGCGCCATGGCTCGGAAAGGCGCGCCTGACCACTTCGAGAGCTGCGGTTTCTGCCGCAGTTGCGGTACCTATGGGGTTCACGGCGGGTCAACATGTTGCGCCTCAGTCTAGGGCCGGGACCAGCACAGAGCCAGTACACTGGTGTCGCAATTTTGGCAATCTGTACAGCTCGACGAACCAGTACAGTTATCCCCCGCAGCGTGACTGAAATCCTCCCTCGCTCCGCTTTGGCTGCGCTCTCGCGGCGCGCCGACATCAGCCTGACTGACCAGCTCACGGCGCGCTTCGCCGAGCGCATCCGCCAGCATCTGCTCGCCCCTGGCGCACGCCTGCCCTCGGTGCGCGAATGCGCGCGCCGCCACAGCGTCAGCCCAACCACGGTGGTCGCCGCATACGATCAATTGCAGGCACAGGGCCTGGTGGAGGCGCGCAGGCAACGTGGCTTCTTCGTTCGCACGGGCGCGGGCGAACCGGCGATCGGCGAGGCTCGCCCGGCCCCCGCTGCGCAGCGTACGCCGCTGCCGATCAGCGCCACCACGCTGATCCGCGGTATGTTCCAGCCGCCGCTGGGCAAGCCGATGCCGGGCCTGGGCACCTTGCCGATCGACTGGCTCGACCTGCCGCTGTTGACGAGCGCCCTGCGCAAGGTGACGCGCGGCCAGGCCTTGCACCGCTGCCTGCTCGAGTATGGTGAACCCGCCGGCGAACCACGCCTGCGCCAGGCGCTGGCGGCGCGGCTCGCCGATCATGGCGTGAGTGCAACGGCCGAGCAGATCGTCACCACCATCGGCGCCACCCATGGCCTGGACGTGGTGACGCGCACCCTGCTCAAACCAGGCGACAGCGTGCTCGTCGATGAGCCCGGCTGGTCGGTCGAATACGCGCGACTTGCCGCGCTGGGGATGCGCGTGCTGCCGGTGCCGCGCGGCGGCGACGGGCCCGACCTCGCGGTGATGCAGCGCCTGATCGACGCGCAACCGGCACCGCACAAGCCACGCCTGTACATCACCGTCTCGGTGCTGCACAACCCGACCGGCGCGTCACTGTCCCTGCAAAGCGCCCACCGGCTGCTGCAGCTGGCGCAGGCGAACGATCTGAACATCGTCGAAGACGACAGCTACGCCTACCTCGCGCCGCCGCACCTGCCGCGGCTGGCGGCGCTCGACGCGCTGGCGCGCACCATCTACATCGGCGGCTTCTCGAAGATCCTGACCCCCGGCTGGCGGGTCGGCTTCATCGCCGCGCCGCGCGATCTGGTCGAACGGTTGATCGACACCAAGTTGCTGGGCACCCTGACCACGCCGGCGCTCACCGAATTGGCCCTCGCGCATTGCCTGGAGCAAGGCCTGTTGCGGCGCCACGCCGAGCGCGTCAACGCACGGCTCGACGCGGCGCGTGCGCGTTCGGTCAAGCTGGCCGAGGCGCATGGCTGCCGTTTCGCCGCGCCGCCGCGCGGATTGTTCGGCTGGGTCGACGTGGGCGCCGACACGGAGCGCCTGGCCCAGGCCATGCTGGACGACGGCTGGCTGCTCGCCCCCGGCGCGCTGTTCCACGCCACGCATCGTGCCACGACGCTGATGCGCATCAACTTCGCCAGCACCCAGGACGCGCGTTTCTGGCGCGACCTGGCGCGTACTCGTAACAGTTTGTAGGGGCGGTGGGGCTCGCCCGCATCCGGTTAAAAATGGACCGCCATGCACAGCGAACTTTTCGAGTCGACGATTCCGTACAGCGAACCCAAAGCGGTGCGCTCGGGCGCTTATCGGCGCGAACTCGACGCTGACACGATTCCGGGCGACTTTCGCGAAACCAGCCCGCAGCCGGCGAACCTGAGCCCCTCGCTGCGCGCCGACCTGAAACGCTTCGAACAACCCGATCGCAGCGCCGACATTCTGGGTGTGCTGGCCGCGTGCGTACGGCACAACAAGCGCGTCACACTGCACCTGCAATGTGGCAGGCACGAATTGCCGCTCACCGTGTTTCCACAAGAGCAGTTGATTCACTGCCCGATGAACATGGTCGAGCTGATGGCACGCTACCTGGGCGAGTTGCGCGTGATCCATGTGGAAGGCGCCTGGGTGCACCCCCCCGGCGCCACCGAACTGCTGCTGGTGGGCAAGAACCCAATGTTGCACCCGCTCGGCCCATTTCTGTGGGAGCTGGCGATGCGCGGTGCGCGGCGCGAGTTGCTGCCCGAAATCGGCGGCTCGGTCGCCTACCGCCTTGCCCCGGGGCTGGACACCTCGCGCCTGCCGGTGCGCGGCGCGTTGGTGACCACCTTGAACCGCCTGCGCACCCAGCCGGCCAACCTGCGTGAGCTCTCCGAATGGCCGGGCCTGGACCGGGAACGTGCGGTGCGCCTGCTGAATGCGCTTTACCTGCAGGCCGGGCTGATCGTGAGCCGCGCGCACCGCGAGGCGTTCAGCGAGAGCTGGTGGGGTGCACTCGGCCGTTGAGACTGGACGCTGAAATGGGCTGCTGAGACGGGTCGCTGAGTTTGACCGTCCAGCCCAGCCCCCGAGGGTGCCGCTTCAGATCCGCTGGTCGAGCATTTCCCAACGCTCCAGCGCGAGCATCAATTCGGCGTCGATCTTGGCGTAGCGGTCCTGTGCGGTGCTGGCGCGGTCGGCATCGGTGCGGTACAGCTCGGGGTCGGCCAACAGCACACCCAGTCCCTTTTGCTCGGCCTCCAGCCGCTCGATGCGCTGCGGCAGTTCGTCCAGCTCGCGCTGTTCCTTGTAGCTGAGTTTGCGGGCCTTTGGCGCTGCCGCCGCAGCGACGGCCTGGGGCGCCGCCACGGGCCGTTCCTTCGCGGCCGCCTTGGTCTCGCTCTCGCGCAGCGCCAGCGAGCGAGCGCGCTGCAATTGCCAGTCCTGGTAGCCGCCTTCGTATTCGCGCCAGAGGCCGGGCGATTCGTCGCCCGCCCAGGCGATCGTGCTGGTGACCACGTTGTCGAGGAAGCGCCGGTCGTGGCTGACCAGGAACACCGTGCCGGCGTAGGTTTGCAGCAGCTCCTCGAGCAATTCGAGGGTGTCGATGTCGAGGTCGTTGGTGGGCTCGTCGAGCACCAGCACGTTCGCAGGCAGCGCAAACAGGCGCGCCAGCAGAACGCGATTGCGTTCACCACCGCTCAGAGTCTGCACCGGTGAATTGGCGCGTTCGGGCGAGAACAGGAAGTCGTTCAGGTAGCTCATGATGTGGCGCCGCCCGCCATTGATTTCGACCCACTCGCTGCCCGGGCTGATGGTGTCGGCGAGCGTGGCCTGCAGGTTGAGCTGGCTGCGCATCTGGTCGAAGTACGCGACCTCGAGCCGCGAGCCCTGGCGCACGCTGCCGGCGCTGGGCTGCAACTCGCCGAGGATGAGTTTGAGCAGCGTCGTCTTGCCCGAACCGTTCGGGCCGATCAGGCCGACCTTGTCGCCGCGCAGGATGGTGGCGCTGAAGTGGCTGACGATCACTTTTTCGGCGCTGTCGGGTTGCGGCCCCCGGACGCGCCGCGCGCGGCGTCGAATCCGGCGCGGCGCTCGACGTCGCACCGGTGCCCGATGCGAAGCGCATCGACACGTCACGCAGTTCCGCGACGATCTTGCCGGTGGGCAGGCCGGCGTCGACTTCCAGCC
>JANNKS010000457.1:0-1583 GCA_031396425.1 Rhizobacter sp.
GCTGATCAACAGCAAGCTCGAAGGCGCCGGGCAATCGGCGATCTACCGTGCGCTGATGGGCGCACAGGAGTTGCGCCTGGCGGGCGACGATGTCGTGATCGTCTTCGACGGCGCCGGCAGCACCGCCGCGGCCGAGATGGCACAACTGGGGCATCGCTTTCACACCCTCTTCATCGACGTGCTGCCCGCCGTGCGCGGTGTCTGCCGCTTCTGTGCCGAGAGCTATGGCGTGCTCGATGCCGTGCAGGCGGCGGAGCTGCCCTTGCTCGAAGACGACCGTGGGCATGCGAGCCTGCGCGCGCTGCTGCTCGAAGGTCGCCAGATCATCACGTTCTGAGGGCTGGGTTGAACCCGGTCTGCCATCGGACTTGCAGGGCCGGCAGCCTTCGCTGAGCTGGGCTTGGGTCAAGGGTGGACATCGCCGCGCATCCTTGAGCGCGGTGTACGACGCTCAAGCCGGTGCGCGCACCAGCCGGATGTCGATCTCACGCTCCACATAGGCCCACTCGGGAGAGTTGCGCAGCGCCTTGAGCAGTGCGTCGAACGCCGGCTCATGCTCGGGCGCGTAGTCGAACCAGGTCAGGAAGTCGAAGGGCTCGGCCGGGCCGAGATCGCGACAGTGATGCAGCCGCCTGGCCACCGCGGACAGGTAACGCATGCCGATGGCGATGTGGTGCGACTGCGACTCGAATACGGCACGCCGTTCGTCCTGCGTCAGCGCCCACCATGCGGGCGACTTTCGGATCGGAATCAGCGCCGCGTGGGTCGCCTCGGCGCGCCCCAGGCCAACCTGCGTGCCCATCAGGGCCGCCTTTTCGTGCCGCTCCACGTAGCGTTCGTTGCTGGTGATGCCAGCCAGCGCCCACGGGGTGCCACTGGGTGGCGGTGCGGCGGCGCCGGCCACCACGCTCAAGCGCCGCGCGGGCGGCAATGCGCCACCCACCAGGGTGCGCGCGGACAGCACGGTCCAGGGGCCAGTGTCACTGCCGACGAACGTGAACAGCCGCGGCTGACCGGGTCCCGTGGCGATGGTCATGGCGTCGAGCTCCTTCAGTGGACCGGCAAGGTGTCGGGGCCGATGGCCGAAGCACGTCTTGCGCCTGCTCGGGCCGATGGAGTGCCTGGCTTCCTGGAAAGCTCAGGCATGGGATGCCGATAAGGAACGCCATGCCCAAGGTCATGTTCGGGAAGTGGCAAAGCGCCCTCGGCCGCGAGCAGCAGGGGGTTGAAGGTGGTGCAGCTGACTTCGGAGATCAGCGTCAGGTCCACTTCGGGCGGCAAGCGCCCAGCAAGTTGGCGGGCCACGGCGGTGCCGACGAAACCGCCTCCGACAATGACCACCGAGCGACGGCGCTTCATTGGGGTTGCTCCGCGACCGGCCTGTCGCGCGGTGGGTTGACCTGCAGTTCTTGCATCGCCGTGCGAACGAAGCGCATCTGCTCATCGACGTTGCGGCAGGCTTGGCAGGTGACCAGGTGCAGCCGCATGCGAGCCCGGACGGCGAGCGGCGGCGCGTCGTCTTGCGACTGACTGAGCAGCCTGGCCAAGGCGCGGCAGTCGAGCATGAGTTTCATGATGGAAGC
>JANNKS010000465.1:0-3094 GCA_031396425.1 Rhizobacter sp.
TCAACAACGATTTCCTCCGGTGGTATTTGTTTTTCGCAAGATCCAAGGAGCAATTCGATGCGGTGATCGGGAATGACCTAGCTGCTCGCATCAGACCAGCCAGATCGGGGAACTCCATGGTGATGGACCCCGGTGCCTCGAGCCACACCAGACGGGTCACGGGTGTCATCATTTCGGCAAGTTGCTTCGGGTCGGCGGGGTCGTAAAACCGATGCGAAATGCCCCATCCGGCCAACTCGTTGCGCGCCAGTTCCTTGCCAGGACCGTAGGCATTGGCAGGAATGAGAACCTCATCCCCGCTTCGCAACAGCGTCATGTCCACGAGCGCGATTGCAGCCAGCCCGCTGGGCACCAGAAGAGACTGCAGGCCGCCCTCGAGCGTGGCAATGCGCTCCTCCAACGTGAACGTGGTCGGGGTGCCGTGCAGGCCGTAGGTGTAGCCGCTCTTGTCTTTCCAGTTGCGTGCCCGCAGCGCAGCGACGTTGGCAAACACCACCGTCGACGCCTTGTGGACGCCCACCTGCGGCGCAGCGAACCCTTCGGGCGCAACGTACGGATGATGGATCAGCGCGGTGCTTTTCTGTGTCGGCTCGGCCATGGATGTCCTTTGACTTGCGAATGCCTGTGGCCCGTCGGGCGGACTTAGTCGGGCGTACTTACAGCGGGTCAGGCGGCGTCAGATGGGCTGGCCGATCAGGTCGTGGCCGCGAGTCTCGACGATGCGCGCCCGGCAGAATTCGCCCGCCTTGAGCGTCGTCGATGCCTTTTGAGGTGGCAGCAGCAGCACGGTGCCATCAATCTCCGGGGCGTCAGCGTAGGAGCGGCCCTTCCCGCCTTTTCTGCCCATCCCGGGAGCGCTGTCCACCAGGACCTGCATGGTCGAGCCGACCCGGTCGCGCAGCTTGCCGGTAGACACTGCTTCGGCCACCGCCATGAATCGAGCGCGCCGCTCTTCGCGCAGCGGACCCGGCACCATTCCTGCCAGGTCGTTGGCGACTGCACCCTGGACCGGTGAGTACGCAAAACAGCCGGCGAGGTCGATGCGCGCTTCGCGCATGAATTCGAGCAGGTGCTCGAATTCGCTTTCCGTTTCGCCGGGAAAGCCGGCGATGAAAGTGCTGCGGATCACGATCTGCGGGCACGCCTCGCGCCAGCGCTGCATTCGGTCGAGGTTCTTCTCGCCGCTGGCAGGGCGTTTCATGCGACGCAGCACGTCCGGATGCGAATGCTGGAACGGAACGTCAAGGTAAGGAAGGATCGCACCGTCGGCCATCAGCGGCAGGATGTCGTCAACATGCGGATACGGGTAGACGTAGTGCAAACGGACCCATGCGGAATGCTCTGCAGCCAGCAACGCCAAGTTCTCGCACAGGTCCACGAGCCGGGTCTTCACCGGTTTACCGTCCCAGAACCCGGTTCGATATTTCACGTCGACACCGTAGGCACTCGTGTCCTGGCTGATGACCAGCAGTTCCTTCACGCCCGATTCAAACAGACGCCGTGCCTCGTTCAGGACATCGCCGACCGGGCGCGATACCAAGTCGCCGCGCATGCTGGGAATGATGCAGAAGGTGCAGCGATGGTTGCAGCCCTCGCTGATCTTCAGGTAAGCGTAGTGCCTGGGAGTGAGCTTGATTCCTTGCGCGGGAACCAGGTCGACAAACGGGTCATGCGGTTTGGGCACATGGCGATGCACCGCATCCAGAACCTCGGCGGTGGCGTGCGGTCCGGTCACCTCGAGCACACTGGGATGCATCTGCCGCACCAGGTTGGCCCCGCCCTCGCCCGCTCTGGCGCCCAAGCAACCCGTCACGACCACCTTGCCATTGGAGGCCAGGGCCTCACCGATCGCATCCAGGCTCTCCTTTACCGCGTCGTCGATGAAGCCGCAGGTGTTGACGATCACCAGGTCGGCGCCGGCGTAGTCTTTCGATGTCTGGTAACCCTCGGCGTGAAGCTGAGTCAGGATCAGTTCCGAGTCGGTGAGCGCCTTGGGGCAACCGAGGGAGACAAAGCCGATCTTTGGAGCCGGTAATTTCAACGCAGCGTTGGGGTCAATGATCATGCGTGCATTCTCGCCGATCGCAATGCCGCCCCTGCGGGCGAGCGGCGCCGAAGCAGCCGCGCACGCAGCGACTCAGCGAGGCGGCGGGGTCAAGCCCGGAATACCGGGAAAGAGCGTTTCCGCCTGCTTGGCCAGCTGTTCCTGCATTTGGAAGAACACCTGGCGCGACTGCTCGAGGTAGTTGCCCATCAGACCCTGCACGGTGGGCGCCTGGCTGCTCAGAAACTTGGACCACAGGTCGGGCGTCAACGCCGCCGGATCGTAGGCCCCCTTGGCCTGCTCGGCCAGGCGCGCCTGAATGTCGGTGAAGGTCTGCAAGTTCTTCTCGAGATAGGAACCCATCATGCCCTGCATGGTGTGACCATAGAAGCGAATCAACTGCGACAGCATCTGGGTCGAAAAAATCGGCACCCCGCCCGTCTCTTCTTCCAGGATGATCTGAAGCAGGATGCTGCGGGTCAGGTCTTCGGACGTCTTGGCGTCGCGAACCACAAAGGGCTGCAGCGCCAACACCATCTGTTTGACGTCGGCCAGAGTGATGTAGCTGCTGGTCTGGGTGTCGTACAGGCGCCGGTTCGGGTATTTCTTGAGCACCCGCATGCCGCTGTCGTTCGTTCCATCGGCGCTTTCGACTGCGGCTGCCTTGCCGGGCTTGCCCGACCGGCGTGACTGAACCATGCCATTCCTCCTGGGGCCCACGCAGCAGGGCCAAAAAGATTCTAGGAGCGCGAAAAGCAGCACTGCGAGGGGTTTACCCGGCAATGGCACCGTCGCCAGCCGAGGCCATCGGGCGAAAAAAATGGGCCTGACGTCACCGTGAGGCCCATGATTTCCCCTACCGAATTTGGTAGGCGCGATTGGACTCGAACCAACGACCCCCACCATGTCAAGGTGGTGCTCTAACCAGCTGAGCTACGCGCCTGTTGCGCGCAAGATTGTAGCAGCGCGAACCCGGCTCACTTGCGCCTGGCGATGCGCACGCCATCGACTTTCGCCACGAGCCCCAGCACCGATGCCATGCGCGCCGAA
>JANNKS010000491.1:0-3236 GCA_031396425.1 Rhizobacter sp.
GCTTCCAGGCCGAGTTTGCCGAACGCGTAGATCTGCGGGCTCAGGTTGTAGTCGTACTGGCCCGCAGCGCCCCAGCGGTTCGCGGTGGTCTGATTGACGCCGTTGATCTTCGCTTTCGCATAGTTGATCGAACCGCCCAGCGTGATCTTGTCGGCGGTCGTGGCACGCGCCATGTCGGTGTTGAGAAGCAACGCGGTGGACGTGGTATTGCCCGAACTGGTGGCCAGCGAAGCGCCGCCGAGGCCGCGCCACTGGCCGTCGGTCTTGACTTGCGCCAGGGCGCCGGTGGCGAGCAGGACCGCGGCGGCTGCGAAGGGGATGGAACGTGCGTTCAATGAATTCTCCTGGTGGGTGGATGACCTGGCCGGTGCGTCGGTGCTCACTGTTGCGCCTGGCCGAGCCCGGCATTGTGCGAAGCGGTGTGCACTGGCACACCCTCCCAGGGGCTGGGCCGTGCCCCGACCCGGGGCGGGGTGGCGCGCCCGCAGCCAGGGCAGGTTCGCACCGGTTGCGCTGCGGCACCAGGCGTGGCAGTCGACAGCGCGCCTCAGGGCGGCGGAACCAGCTTGTGCTTCAGTGCGGTGAGCACGGCGTCGACGCGGTTGTCGACCCCGAGCTTGCCGAAGATGTTGGTGACGTGGAACTTCACCGTCGGCAGGCCGATGGCAAGGTCGGTGGCGATTTCCTGGTTGTTGCAGCCGCGCGCCATCAGCGCGAGCAGTTCGCGTTCGCGCGGCGTCAGGTCGCCGCCGGGGCTGCGCGCCTTCGGCGCTTCGAACAGCGCGTCGGTCGCATCCGCGTCGAGCACGCGCCGGCCCGCATGCACGTTGCGGATCATCGCCACGAGTTCACGCGCCGACGCCGTCTTCAGCACGAAACCGCGCGCCCCGGCCGCCATCGCGCGCCGCACCAGGTCGGGTTCGACCAGGCTCGTCAGGATCACGAATTTCGTTGCAGGCAGATGCTGGCTCAATCTTTCGGTGGCGGCGATGCCGTCGAGCACCGGCATCACCTGGTCCATCAGCACGACATCGGGTGCGATTGCCGGCAGCACGCGCACCGCCTCGTCGCCGCTGCCCGCCTCGCCGACGTGTTCGAGGTCCGGTTCGACGCCGACCATTGCCGCCAGGCCGCTGCGGATCAATGGGTGGTCGTCGACGATGAAAACGCGGATGCGCGGGCTGGCCATGGTGGCGCGATTGTCAGGTGGCCGGGCGCGGTGGCGCGCCCGGGTCGAGTTCGAGCCGCACCTCGCAGCCCTCGCCGGGCGCGCTGGTGACCGTCAGCGTCGCGCCGATCTCGTCGGCGCGGCTGCGCATGTTGTCCAGCCCGAAGTGACCCGGCCGCGGCAACGATGCGTCGAAGCCCTTGCCGTCGTCGGCAATGCGCAGCACGGCGCGCTGCGGCTCGACCAACCACTCCACCGTGACATGGGTCGCACCGCTGTGGCGCGCCACATTGCCCAGAGCTTCCTGCGCGATGCGGTAGACCTGGGTGCGGGCCTCGCCGCTCAACGGGTCGGCGGGCGCGAGCCGCTGCTCGACGCTGAAGTCGCCCCGGCAGTGCAGCGCGCCGATCACCTGCTGCAGCAGGTCGGCGAGCCGCGCCTGCGTCAGCGCATCGGGGCGCAGCTCGAACATCAGCATGCGCATCTCGGCCAGCGCGCCCTGCGTCAGTTGCGCGAGCATGTGTGCCTGCGACCGAAAGCCCGCCATGTCGACGGCGCCGCCGCGTTCGGCCGTCGCCGCCAGCGTGCCCGCCATCACGTTTGCCGCGAACAGCGTCTGCGACACCGCGTCGTGCAGGTCGCGCGCGATGCGGTTGCGTTCCGACACGACGGCCACGTCGCGCTCGTTGGCGAGCAGTGCCGAATGGTGCATCGCCAGCGCCGCCTGGCTGCCGATCGCCATCAGCAGCCGCGCCCGCTCGGGCCCGAAGTAGTCGGGCTCCTGGTGGTCGACGCGCAGCACCCCGAGCACCTCGTCGCGGAACTTCAGCGGCACCGCCATCCAGGCCCGGGTGGCGCGGTACAGCGCGGACGAACGGGCGTCGTCGGTGACGATCGACCACAGCCACGACAGCAGGCTCTGGCGCGCATGGTTCTCGACCAGCGGCTCGCGCTCGCGCTCGATCTGCAGGTACTGCTGCAGGTTCGTGCGCGACAGGCGCAGGCCGCGCAGCTCCTGGCGCAGCGTGTCATCGTCGTCAGCGCTGCGGTAGCCGAGCAGCACCACGTTGCCCGCCGGCGGCGCTGTGTCGCGCGCCCACACGCTCGCGCTGGAATAGTCCAGCGTCTGCTCGAGTGCGCCGAGCGCTTCGTCGACGAGCTCGTGCAGCCCCGACTTGGCGGCCAGGCCGATCGACAGGTCCTGCAGGGTTGACAACTCGTGGGTGCGCACGTCCAGGCGCCGGCCGAGCGCCAGCTTGCTCGCCACCAGCGCGCGCATGCGGCGCCGGTGCGCCTCGACCAGCCGCCGCAGGGCGTTGCTGGCGCGCTGAAGCTCGGCGTTCGCGTGCAGCACCGCGAAGTTGGTGTCGACCGGCTCGCGTTCCTGGCGCAAGGCCCGGCTCAGGCGCGCGATCGCCTCCAGGCCCTGCGCCGTGCGCCGCGCCAGCAGCGCGCAGGCCAGTGTGGCCACCAGCGCACCGACGGCCACGCCGGCCGGCGCCATCCAGCCCGCCGGCCCGAGCACCCATGCCAGCGCCGCGAGCAGGCAAGCCACCGCGCCGCCGAGCCAGGCGAACTGAGCCGCCAGGCTGCGTTCATTGAAAACACGTTGAAGCGTGTTCATCAGCGTGCCAGCGTCACCTGGGCGGGGTACCGGTGTCAGCCCTCACGGGGCGGCGCTTCGCCCTTGCTTCGGTTGAACGACGCGACCGCGCCTTCCAGCAGACGTGCAGCGACATGCCGGCCGCCGACGCCGATCGCGATCGCGACGCCGAGCGCCAGGGCGCCGACCACCGAGGCGAATGCGATCGTCACGATTTCGCTGGGCAACCCGGCCTGGCGCAGCGCCAGCGCGGCGGTGAAGAACAGGATCGCGACCTTGGCGACGACCGCGACGCTGCGGGCGTTGGCCAGAGGGCCCGCGGCAATCGCATTGCCCGCCAGCGTCGCCAGCCACAGCCCGGCCAACGCCAGGCCCAGCGCCGCGGCCCCCCAGGCGAGCGCCACGCCAAACGTGGCCACCCTGTCGGGGAGGATCGCGAAGCCGAGCACCTGGCCGGCCTGCGTG
>JANNKS010000506.1:0-9499 GCA_031396425.1 Rhizobacter sp.
CGCGCGACATCGCGGCTATGTCGCTGACCCAGATCTCGGCCTTCGAAGTCGCCGACATCGCCGCGATGTCGCCGGGGCAGATCGACGCGTTGCTCGCCGCCACGCCGATCCTGCTCGACCTCGACGGCAACGGGGTGCAAACGCTCGCTGCGAGCCACGGTGTGCGGTTCGACCTGAACGGCACCGGCCTGGCGCAGCGTGTCGGCTGGGCCTCGCCGGGAGACGGCCTGCTGGTGCTGGACCGCAACCACGACCGACGGGTCAACGACGGCACCGAGCTGTTCGGTGCTGCCACACCAACTGCCGACGGCGGCCGGGCGGGCAACGGCTATGCGGCGCTGGCGCTGCTCGACAGCGATCACAACGGTGTGCTGAACGCGGCCGATGCGCGCTTCAAGGAACTTCAATTGTGGGTCGACGCCAACTCGAACGGCCGCACCGACGCGGATGAACTGCATGCCCTGGCCGAATACGGCGTGGTGTCACTCGACCTGAAAGGCGAGGCGGGTTCGGTGGTCGATCACGGCAACCTGCTCGGCCTGGTGTCGAACTACACCAGCGCAGACGGTGAGTTGCATGCGATGGCAGATGTGTGGTTGGCGAAGGAGGCAGGTCAGGCCTCGTCAATGCCGCCAATGCTGAACGAATTGCTGCTCGCGCCGATGCCGCAGACCATGCCGGCGCAATTCGCATCGGGTGCCGCTGAACCCGCCGAGCCCGCCCTCACCGGGGGTGGCTCACGCAGCCCGGCTGCAGCGACGTTCCTCGAGCGCATTGTGCCGCCGGTCGATGAGCGACCCCCACCATTGTTGATCTGAACCCGGGCGGTGCGGCTGATGCCGGCCCCACCACGCGGGCGAACAAGCGCAGCGCGCCGATCAATAGCGGTCCGACAGTCGAAGCGTGTGCGCGTTGCGCGAATCGTCGACCCCGCCGACCACGTGTTTCGGGTTGGCGATCGTCTTGAACAGGTCGATGCCCAGCGCGGCGCCGTTCGGCCGGTCCTGGTCGCCGAGGTAGGAAATCGCCGAGCGCGGCTGAGAGTTCATCATCTCGCCATTGCACAAGGACAGGAATTCCCACGAGGCCGCGCGCGAGCGCGCCGCCCAGACGTCGCTGTCCTGGATGTCGGCGTCGTCGACGGCGCGGCACATCACCGACATGTAGCCGCTGTCCACGCCGGGCGCGAAGTTGGCCGGGTTCACCTCCGAATGCGGGCAATACAGGCAGTCGACGGGCACCATCTTGAAGTAGCGGATCAAGGCCTCGAGCATCGGCACCGAGTGGTACCAGAAGGTGTTGGTTTCGCCTTGCAAAGCGCCGCGGTGGTTGAATTCCAGCGTGTGCCCGTCGCGGCGCATCACGTTCGTCGAGACGATCATCAGGCCGTTCTTCTTCAGCAGCGGCCGGATCCCGGCCAGCACGTGCATGGGCGAGAACACGTGGTACAGCACGCCGGAGAGATTGATCAGGTCGAAGCCACCTTCGGCCTTGAGCTTGGCGCTCAGGTCGTACAGCAGGCCGATCTGGCGGAAGTCGAAGTCGACGCCATAGATGTCTTTCACGACATTCATCTTCTTCTCGCAATGCGGCAGGGCATCGCTGGCGACGACACGTTTCGCGCCCTGGCGCACCATCAGCGCCGGAATCAGGCCTTCCATGCTGCCGATGTCCAGGCAATCCATGTCCTGCAGGTTGGCATTGCGCAGCAGCATGCGCGGCATCATCGGCACACGCGGCAGGTGCGTGCCCTTGGTGATCAGGCCGGGCTTGAGCTCGACGTTGTAGTACCACCAATCGTTGGCGACTGAAGCGATGAGATCTTCTTGCATGGAGCCTCCTGGAGGGCGGGTCAACTTGGACCGGGGTTGAATAGGGCGCGGTTGCGCAGCGGTGCTGGTTCGGGGGGGTTCAGGCAGTCTGGGCTTGCAGCGGTGGCGCGATGGCCACCGTGCCGACCACGCGTGCCGGGTTGCCGGCGATCACCGACATCGGGGCGGCCTGGAACGACGGCGGCACGACGCTGCCGGCCGCGATCACCGAACCTTGGCCGATCCGGCAACCCTTCAGCAACGTGACGCGGCTGCCGATGAATACGTCGTCTTCGATCACCACGTCCTGGGGTTGCTGGTCCGGCAGGTGGCGTTGCCCGAGTGCCAGTTGGTGCGCGTTCGAATCGAGCACCTGGAACTCGGCGCCGATCAGGCAGCGCTGGCCGATGTGGATCTGTGCGCCCTCGGACACGATGACCGCGTGGTTGTTGATCACGGTGCCTGAACCGATGTCGATCAGCGAGCGCGGCGTGCGCGCCTCGACGTAGCTGCAGGCGTGGCTGTGTGGCGAGCGTGGCACGCCGAACACCACGTTCGCGGCCAGGCGGATGCGACCCTGGCCCTTGAACACGGTGGGTGTGAGCAGGTTGACTCGGCGTGGCGCGCCGGCTTCCGTGGAAGCTTCCACTTCGACGCACTGCTTGTCGGAGACATGGAAGAAGTAGTGCACCAGCAGCGCGCGGACCCAGGCTTCCAGGTCGAGCGGGTTGCTGCGCGAAATCAGGCCCTTGTAGCGGTCGAGTTTGAGCATGGCCGGGTTCAGAAACCGTTCGCGGCGAGGAAGGCGTTCCATGCTTCGATGAATCGCTCTTCGGCGCCGGGCTCGTCCGCCAGCAATCCCGGCAGCAGGGCGCAGAAGGGCGCCATGTCGGGGTGTGCGGCATAGCGCTGGTTCAAGGCCGGCAGCATGATGCGGTAGCACTGCTGGGCCAGCGCCGTGCTGAGGCGACCGAGGCGCCGCCCGCCCACGGCCAGGGCGACGAAACCGAGGTGCGCGCCCTTCATGAACGGGCTGTTCACGTTCGATGAGTTCTGGCCCGGGCCGATGCGAAAGTAGCCCAGGTGGTCCTGGATGTGGCACAGCGGCCGGCGAATGCTCGCCGCGACGAAGGCTCCCAGGTCCCACAGGCCGGCGTACGACACGTCGCCCAAGCGCGGCGCGAGCAGCAGATCGCAACAGTCGGCGCGAAAGATCGCGTTCGAAAACTCGCCGAACCAGTTCTTGCACTCCGCCACGGTGGTCATGAAGATCACGTCGTCGGTCAGCGAAATCATGCGGCTTGGATTGCGCGCGATCGCTTCAGGAACAGGCTGGCCGCTCATCGGCGAACCGACCTGGTTCGCGACCCAGCGGCGGCTCACCGAGCACGAGAAATCACCCGACGCATGCGCCACGAGGTGGCGCTCGTAGAACTCGGGGTACATCACGTCGTCGTCGAGCATCACGTGCACCAGCTCCGAGCGCCCGGCCCACAGGTTCACCAGATGCTTGAGGTTCTGATACGCGCCGTTGCGCGGCCCCTCGTGAAATTCGATGTTCAGCCCTGCCAGCAGCGGCCGGTACGGCGTGGAGTACAGGACTTCGCGAAATTCGCCGTGCGGGCTGTCGTCGGAGATCACGATGCGCTGCGACTTGACGGTCTGGTAGCGCAGCGAATTCAGCAGATCGGCAATGTAGGCCGTCTTGTAGGCCGGGATCAGGGTGGTGATCTGCATGGCGGTTCGACTCCGTCGGGGCTCAGGCCAACTCGGCCACACCCTGGTGCAGCTCGGCCACGGCCTGATGCAACGCAGCAATGACCTGGTCGGTGGCCGCATCACTTTGGGTCGGCCCGATCGGCAGGCTGAGCACCTGTGCATGCATCGCTTCCGAGATCGGCAGGCAGCCTTGCGCCATGCCCAGAGCGGCATAGGCCGGTTGCCGGTGCGGCGCCACCGGGTAGTGAATCATCGTCGCGACACCGAGCTCGCGCAGCCGCTGCGCCAGCGCGTCGCGCCGGCGATGGCGCACGACGAACAGGTGCCATGCCGGTTCGGTGAAATCGGCCACGACGGGCAGCACCAGGTCCAGGCCGGCCAGACCGTTCAGGTAACGCTGCGCGATCTCGGTACGGTGGCGGTTCGCCGCGTCCAGGTGCGGCAGCTTGGCGCGCAGAAACGCGGCCTGCAACTCATCGAGCCGCGAGTTGTAGCCGATCACGTCGTTGTGGTATTTCACCTTCGAGCCGTAGTTGCGCAGTTCACGCAGGCGTTCGGCCAGGGCTTGGTCGTTCGTCGTCACCGCGCCGCCGTCGCCCAAAGCGCCCAGGTTCTTGCCGGGGTAGAAGCTCCACGCCACTGCGTCGCCGTGCGCGCCGAGCCGCTTGCCGTGCAGGCGCGCGCCGTGCGCCTGCGCGCCGTCTTCCAACACGTGCAGGCGGTGGCGCTGGGCGATGTCGAGGATCGCTTTCATGTCGGCCGGTTGCCCGTACAGGTGTACCGGCAGCACGGCACGCGTGCGCGAGGTGATGGCAGCCGCGATGCGCGCCGGGTCGAGGTTGAAAGTGCGTGGGTCCGGTTCCACAGGCACCGGCGTCGCCCCGACGTGGCTGACCGCCAGCCAGGTGGCGATGTAGGTGTTCGACGGCACGATCACCTCGTCGCCTGGGCCGATGTCCAGCGCGCGCAGCACCAGGCTCAACGCCTCCAGGCCGTTGGCCACGCCGACGGCAAAGCGCGCGCCGCAGTAGGCGGCGTACTCGTGCTCGAAGCGCTTCACCTCGTCGCCCAGGACATACCAGCCGGAATGGAGGACACGCTCGAAGGCAGCGGCGAGCTGATCGCGGTGTTCGAGCTGGATCGATTGAAGATCGAGAAACGGAACCATTCAGACCTCTGCGGTGGCGGCCGCCGGCAGGAAGCGGCGGTAACGCTGCATCGAAGCGCGGATGGCGGCATTCGACAGCGTGTAGCGGATTTCGCTGGCGTCCTGGCCGACCCGAACGGCACCGAAGCGCTCGTGGAAAGCCCAGACGCGTTGATTGGCGCGTTGCACCTGGAAGTGCGCGCATTGGAATCCCAGGGCGTCCAACGCATACGCATACACCATCAGGGCCGATTCGATCGCGGCCGATGACGGTGCCCCGTCCTTCAGGATCCAGCTGCCCCAGCAGAAACTGTCGCCCTGCGGGTCGTACAGGCGCACCGTGCCCAGAGGTTCGGTGCCCGAAGATTCGATGATGAAATAGGCCTCGCGAGTCGAGTGGCCGTAGCGTTCGAGCCAGGCCACCTGCTCGCTCAGCGATGGCGCCGTGTGCGACAGGTGGCGCGCCTTGTGCTCGTCGGTGCGCAGGCCCAGGATGAAGGCCGCGTCAGCAACGCCGGCATTGCGCAACGCCAGGGTCCGGCCCTGGATGCGCTCGGCCTTGCGAAGTGTCGGGGCGCTCACGGCCGGGCGACCTCGCGGTGGAATTCGGCGTAGTCGCGGATGTAGTCCTGGCTGTCGTAGTAATCGGAGGCGAACACCATCAGCATCGCGTCGGTGGAATACTTGTACTGGATGCCCCAGGTCATCGGCGGCAGGTACAGGCCGCGGTCGGGCGAGTCGAGACTCACCTCGACCTTGTGCACACCATCGTCGGCCACCACCGCACAACTGCCGCGCAGGCAGATCAGGAACTGGTGGCAGCGGCGGTGCGCGTGTTCGCCGCGCACTTCGCGGTTCGGCACGCCGAACACGATGAAGTAGCGCAGCGGTTTGAACGGAATCTGACGGTCGAACTCGCCCACCGTCAGGTTGCCGCGCAGATCGGGAATGACCGGGAAGTGATGCACCGTGACGCCCATGACCGGCGTCGCCTCGACCCTCGCCCCGCCTGGGGCGCTTGCCATTGGCCCGCTCGGCGCGCGCGCCAGTTGGACGGCACTGGCGGGGCCCTGCGGGGCGTTCACGTAGCTGACGATGGCCGCAGGGTTGCCTTCGACGATGGCACCTGGCGGCACCGATCGTGTGACCACCGAACCCGGCCGCACCCGCGCCTTCGCACCGATCACGACGCCGGCAGCGATGCTGACGTTGGCGCCGATCCAGGCCCCTTGCCGGACCACGGCCGGCCCTTCCAGGCCCTCGGGTGAGCTCGCGAATGCGGCGTGCGCGCCGATGTGAACCTCGTTCTCGATCACGCTGCCGCAGCCGATGTGCGCACCGCTGTCGATCACGCAGTGCTCGCCGATCCTGGCCAGCGCGGCGATGTGCACGTGCGGGCCGAGGGTCGTCGTCTTGCCGACCTGGGCACCCGGCTCGACGACGCAGAAGCGCTCACGCAGGCTTGCCGCGTTCGAAGCCGTTTCCACGGCAGCGCCGAGCGCCTGCGCGGCGGCGCCGACCGCCTGTGCAGCGACGTCGAGCGCGGTTCGTTGCGGTGCGTTGATCATGGCCATGTCGTGCGGCCTGCGCTGGAAGGGATGCCCTGATTCATGCACTGAAATGGCGAGTTGTTGGGAACAGGCGAAGCCCGGGCCGGCCGGTGGCATCGATCGAGGCCGAACGCCTGCGTCGCCCCGCCAGTACACCGCGACAGCGCTCGTGCGGATGGCTCGAAATCAAGGGCGTTTGCGCGCCAGTTCGCTGCTTCGCGCCTTGCGGGCGGCGAAGGAACCGACAGCAACGCACACCCAGGTGTCGCGCGCGGCCGGCCCCAAATAGCGCCGGAACTGCCCTGCTGTTGCCGGGATTCCGGCGCGGGCTTGCTGCCCACAATCGGGCGGCGTCAATTGGACGGCGTTGGCATGGCGGACACCCGATGAACAAGCTGATGGCTAAACGCAAGACGGCGCCGTCCGGCCCGTCCAGCGAGACCCCCCCGCGGGCCCCGCAAGTTCAGAGCGAACTTGAACGGGCGCGCGGCGGTGCCATGCCGCTGACCGAGCTGATGGGCCTGGCCCAGGCGCTGGTGGAGCGTGGCCGCGCGCCCGATGCCGCCGCGCTCTACGAAAACTGGATCGCTCACAGCGTGTCACCGCTGCAGCACGTAGCGTGCTTCAACTGGGGTACGGTGCTGGGCGCCATCGGGCGGCACGCCGATGCCGAACGGGCCTATCAGCGCGCGTTGGCGCTGAGCCCCGGGTTTCATCAGGCGCGCCTGAACCTTGCGCATCAGCTCGAACACCTGGCGCGTGCTGACGAGGCGCTGGCCGAATGGCAGACCGTCGTGGACCGGGCCGATGCTGCCCTGGACCTTCGCCTGCATGCACTGAACAACATGGCGCGCCTGCTCGAACAGCAGCGCCGTTACGACCAGGCCGAAGACTGCATGCGCGCCAGCCTGGCCCTGAAAGCCGGGCAGGGCGACGTGATCCAGCACTATGTGCACCTGCGCCAGAAGAAATGCGCCTGGCCGGTGTATCAAACGGTCGGCGAGCTGACGCACAACCAGATGCTGCTCGGCACCTCGGTGCTGGCGATGCTGGGCGAGAGCGACGACCCGGCGCTGCAGCTGTTGGTCGCGCAGCGCTTCGTTCACGAGCGCACACCCAAGCCACCAGCCGTGCCGTTCCATGTCGGCCAGCCGCCGCGCGAGGGCAAGATCAAGATCGGTTATCTGTCGGGCGATCTGTGCATGCATGCGGTGGGCCTGCTGGCGGTCGAGCTGTTCGAGTTGCATGACCGCTCGCGCTTCGAGGTGCACGCGTTTTCGTGGAGCCGCGACGATGGCACGCCGTTGCGGGCCCGCCTGCGCGCCGCGATCGACCACTACGTGCCATTGGCCGGGGTCGATGACACCACGGCGGCGAAGCTGATCGCGCAAAGCGGCATCGACGTTCTGGTCGACCTGCAGGGCCTGACGAACGGTGCGCGCCCGGCCATCGTCGGCATGCGTGGCGCACCGATCCAGGTGAGTTACCTCGGCCTGCCAGGCACCTGCGGGTTGCCCGGGGTCGACTACATCCTGGCCGACCGTTTCGTGATGCCGCCCGAGCTGCAACCCTACATGACGGAGCGGCCGATCTACCTGCCGCGCTGCTACCAGGTGAGCGACCGACAGCGGATCGCCGCACCGGCGCCGACTCGTTCCGCGTACGGCTTGCCCGACGATGCGTTCGTGTTCTGCTCGTTCAACAACACCTTCAAGTTCACCGAGGGCATGTTCAATTGCTGGATGCGAATACTGCAGCAGGTGCCCGGCAGCGTGTTGTGGCTGCTCGCCGACAACCCATGGGCGCTGGCCAACCTGCAGGCGGTGGCCGACGCACACGGCATTGCCCGCGAGCGTCTGATCCTGGCGCCGCGCGTCGCGCCGCCGGAGTACCTGGCGCGCTTCCAGCTCGCCGACCTGATGCTCGACACCTTCCCGTACAACGCCGGCACCACCGCCAACGACGCACTGTGGATGGGCCTGCCGATCGTCACGTATTCCGGCCGCAGCTACATCTCGCGCATGGCCGGCAGCCTGTTGCACGCGGTTGGCCTGCCCGAGCTGGCGACGTTTTCGTTGCCCGACTATGAGCGGCTCGCGGTGCAGCTCGGGCGCAACCCGTTGCGGGTGCGGTCGTACAAGCGCTATCTGGCGGAGCAGGGGCGGCAGTCGGCGCTGTTCGATGTTCCTGCACTGGTGAGGGATATCGAGGAGCAGTTTGAGCGCTTGGCGCTGGAGCACCGGGCGCGGTGCGGGCTCTGATCCGCGCCGCCGGTCCGGTCAATGCGCGCCGTTGTCGCGCAGCCTCGTTGGCGCAGTTACCCCTGCGGGACCGCGCCGGGTCTCGGCCCGGCGTGCCGAGTCACTTTCTTTTGCTGGCTCAAAAGAAAGTAACCAAAGAAAAGAGCCTAAAACACATCTGAGCGGAGCACTTGGCTACAGGGTTCGGTCGTTGCGGCAACGCGGACCAACGCGCAGCACCTCTGTGTTGTTTCTTTCTTCACAGAGTGCTTTGGCGCAAGCCTGGTCCAAGCCGAACCGCACTTCACCAACCGAACCCTCTATGCAGATGTTTGCCCGGATGTGTTTTCAGCGCCTCTTCTTTGGTGACTTTCTTCTGGCAAGACAGAAGAAAGTTACCCGGCCGCCGGGCCGGAATCCCGGGGCGGACTCGCGGGACTAACGAAATCAGCAATGAGCACCGCGAGGCGCCGCCGCGGCATCGACAGTTTCATCGCAAGACCCAATGCGGCATCCCCTGCGCCGCAAGCCACCCTTCCGCCCCCGCCCCCTGCAACATCGCGAAGGTCGCGAGCATCCCCGCCTCGGTGCAGGTAGGTGCTGCCACCGTCACCGAACGCGGCGCGTCGCGCACCGGCCAACCGCTGCGCGGGTCGAGGATGTGGCCGTAGCGCACGCCGTCCTTGAGCAGGAAGCGGCGTGCATCGCCACTGGTCGCCAGCGCCCCGGCAGTGAGTTCGATCACGCCGGCGGCGACCGGCGCACCCGGCGGGGCAGGCGCCGCGCCGGGCAGCAAAGCTTCGGCAGTGCGCTGCTGCGGTGCCTGCGTCTGTGGCTGTTCAATGCCAACCTGCCAGGCTCGTCCGTCCGCCCGCGGCCCACTGACGACGAGGTCGCCACCGAAGTTCACCAGCAACGGCAGCGGCGTGCGGGCCACCAGCAAGGCGAGCACGCGGTCTACCGCGTATTCATTGCCGATGCCACCCAGATCGAGTTCAATCCCGGCGGGCAGGGTCAGCCAGGGCCGCTGCC
>JANNKS010000507.1:0-8936 GCA_031396425.1 Rhizobacter sp.
CGCCCCAGCGCCAGTCCAGACCCAGGTCTTTCGTCAGAAAGCTCGCCACCACCATGCGCAGGCGGTTGTGCATGTAGCCGGTCTGGTTGATCTGCGCCATCGCCGCGTCCACCAGCGGGTAGCCGGTGCGGCCTTCGCACCACGCAGCGAAAAGTGCGTCGGCGTGCGCGCCGTGGTCCCATTTGATGCGGTCGTACTCGGGCTTGAAGCAGGCCTTCACGACGCGCGGGTGGTGGTGCAGGACCTGATGGTAGAAATCGCGCCACACCAACTCGGCCAGCCAGGTGCGCGCCCCGGCCGCGCCGCGCGGCGCCAGGCTGTGGCAACGTTCCCAGGCAGCACGTGCCAATTCGCGGATTGACACGGTTCCGAAGCGCAGGTGCACCGACAGGTAGCTCGGGCCCTTCAGCGCCGGGTGGTCGCGCGTTTGATCGTAGGCGTCGATGCGGTGCAGGAAGTCGTCGAACAGGGCTCGCCCGCCGCTGGTTCCGGTGGGAATTTTCAGGTGAGCCAGATTGGTGCGTGCGAAGCCCAGGCTCTCCAGCGAAGGCATGGGCTGGCTTTCGCCCTCGGCCAGGTGCTGCGCGTAGCCTTGCACCGGATAGGCTTTCAGGAAGTAGGGTTCGAGCTTTTTCAGCCAGGCGTTCTTGTAAGGCGTGAACACGCTGTAAGGGTTGCCGCTCCCGGTGAGGACTTCGCTGCGCTCGAAGATCACGGCGTCTTTCGTCGTGTGCAACGCAATGCCCCGCGCCGCCAGTGCGCCGCGAACCGCATCGTCGCGCGCGTTCGCGTCGGGCTCGTCGTCGTGGTTCGCATAGACCGCCTGCACGTGCAGACCAGTGGCCAGTTGCACAATCACTTCGCGTGCCACGCCGTGCTTCACGATCAGCTGCACCGGCGCCACGCCCGAGGCCAGCGCCAGCGCCTGCAGCTCGGCGTTCAGCTCGATCAGGCTGGCATGGATGAATTCGACGCGCCGGTCTTGCACCCGGCCCGCGGCGAGCAGCGGGTCAAGAATGTCGCGGTCGAAAACGAACGCGCACCAGACCCGCCGTGCATTGCGCAGCGCGTGGTAAAGGGCCGCATGATCGTGGACGCGAAGGTCGCGCCGGAACCAGACCAGGGCCGTGTCCAAGGGGGTCGACATGGCAGATAGTCTGCCAGAGGAATAAAATTGCCTGCATGGAGTCCGAACCTGTCAACTTCACGAACCAGTTCCTGATCGCCATGCCGGGCATGGGGGATGGCACCTTTGCCGGCACCGTGGTCTACATGTGCGAGCACAACGAGAAGGGCGCGCTCGGACTGGAGATCAACAAGCCGATCGACATCAAGCTGAAGAACCAGTTCGAAAAAGTTGAGCTCACGCTCGACCGCAGCGACCTCGCCGAATCGCCGGTCTACTTCGGCGGCCCGGTGCAGACCGAACGCGGCTTCGTGCTGCATGAAAGGCTCGGTGGCGAGGAAGGGCAGGGCGGGCACTACAACTCGTCGCTGCAGATTCCCGGCGGTCTGGAAATGACCACCAGCAAGGACGTGCTGGAAGCACTGTCGCACGGGGCCGGCCCGAAAAAAGTGCTGGTCACGCTGGGCTACAGCGGCTGGGGCGCGGGCCAGCTGGAAGATGAAATGAGCCGCAACGGCTGGATTCACGTCGGCGCCGAACCGGGCATCATTTTTGACACGCCTGTCGAGGAACGGTATGCACGCGCGCTGTCGCTGCTCGGCATCGATGCGCACATGCTCAGCCAGGAGGCCGGGCACGCATGAACAGGACATGTGACCGTGCCGGCGCACGGGCGCGTGCCTGTGAATGGGCGTCGCGTCTCGCGACGCGCGTGCTGCAAGCATGAACGGGGCCTGTGACCGTGCGGGCATGCGGGCGCGCGTTTGCGAGTGGGCCTCGCGGCCCGCAACGCGTGTGCGGCAAGCATGACTTCGGCCGGGCAGCCCCGAGCCGACGCCGGACCGGCGCATTCATTCCTGGCGTTTGACTTCAGCTTGCGCCGAGTCGGCGTGGCGAGCGGCAACGACCTGACCTGCAGTGCCTCGCCGTTGGGCACGCTGGCTGAACAGGGCGAAGCCCGCTTCAATGCGATCGCCGCGTTGATCAAGGAATGGCGTCCCGACGCGCTGGTGGTCGGCGTGCCCCGGCACCCGGATGGCGTGGCCCACGACAACACGCTTCGGGCGCAGCGTTTCGCGCGCCAGTTGAATGGCCGCTTCGGCCTGCCGGTGCACGAGGTCGATGAACGCTACACCACCACGCAAGCCCGCAGCGCAGGCCACGCCGACCTGGACGCCGCTGCGGCGGCGCTGATACTCGAACAATTCCTCAACCCCATCGAAGCGAGGCCATGAGCTCACTGCAGCTGGACGCCGAAGCGCTCTACGCCGAGTTGATGGTGGGCGTGCGCAATCTGCTGCGGCCGGGCGCTTCGCTGGTGGGCATCTGGAAGGGCGGCGCGTGGCTGGCCGAGCGGCTGCAGCGTGACCTGCAACTGCCCGGCGAACACGGCGTGATCACCAGCACATTGCACCGTGACGATTTCGGCTCGCGCGGCCTGCCCAGCGCGGGCGGCCAGACCCGGCTGCCGTTCGAAGTGCAGGGCCGCACGATCGTCTTGATCGACGACGTGCTCTACACCGGCCGCACCATCCGCGCCACGCTCAATGAGCTGTACGACTTCGGCCGCCCGGCGAGCGTGACGCTGGCCGTGCTGGTCGACCGCGGCGGGCGCGAACTGCCCATCAGCGCGGCGTATTCAGCGGCGCGCATCGCCTTGCCGCGCGAGCAACGGCTCTCGCTGGCGCGTGACAGCGCCGGGCGGCTGAGCTTCGACATCAAGGTGGCTGCCTGATGCTGCTGCAGCGCAACCCCCAGCTGAACCGCAATGGCGAGCTGGTTCACCTGCTGTCGATCGACGGCCTGCCGCGCGAAGTGCTGCTGCAAATCCTCGACACCGCAGGCACCTTCCTGAGCGTGAACGACCGCGAGGTCAAGAAGGTGCCGCTGCTGCGCGGAAAGAGCATCTTCAACCTGTTTTTCGAGAACAGCACCCGCACCCGCACCACGTTCGAGATTGCGGCCAAGCGCCTGAGCGCCGACGTCATCAATCTCGACATCGCGCGCTCCAGCACCGCCAAGGGCGAGAGCCTGCTCGACACGATCGCCAACCTGTCGGCAATGCACGCCGACATGTTCGTGGTGCGCCATGGCGAGAGCGGCGCGCCCTACTTGGTGGCGCGCCATTGCGCGCCTCATGTGCATGTGATCAACGCCGGCGACGGGCGCCATTCGCACCCGACCCAGGGCTTGCTCGACATGTACACGATCCGTCACTACAAGCGCGATTTCGCCAACCTCACGGTGGCGATCGTCGGCGACATCGTGCATTCGCGGGTGGCGCGCTCCGACATCAATGCGCTGACGACCCTTGGCGTCGCCGAGATCCGCGCGGTGGGGCCGAAGACGCTGGTTCCCGGCGACCTGCGCGAGATGGGTGTGCGCGTCTGCCACGACATGAGCGAGGGCATCCGCGGCGCCGACGTCATCATCATGTTGCGCCTGCAGAACGAGCGCATGAGCGGCGCCATGCTGCCCAGCGCCGGCGAGTTCTTCAAGAACTACGGCCTGACCCCCGAGAAACTGGCGCTCGCGCACCCGGAAGCGATCGTGATGCACCCCGGGCCGATCAACCGCGGCGTGGAAATCCACTCCGATGTGGCCGACGGCAAACAAAGCGTCATCCTGCCGCAGGTGACCTTCGGCATCGCGGTGCGCATGGCGGTCATGTCCATCATTGCCGGCAACAGCGCATGAAGATCCTGATTCGCAATGGGAGGTTGGTCGACCCCGCCAGCGGGCGCGATCAGGTCGGCGACGTCGCGATCGCCGCCGGCCGCGTCGTCGGCATCGGCCGCGTGAATTCCGATTTCCAGCCGGAGCGCAGCATTGACGCGACCGGGCTGGTGGTCGCGCCCGGCCTGGTCGACCTCGCTGCACGCCTGCGCGAACCCGGCCATGAACACGAAGGCATGCTCGAGTCGGAAATGGCCGCCGCGGTGGCGGGCGGCGTCACCAGCTTGGTCTGCCCACCCGACACCGACCCGGTGCTCGACGAACCCGGCCTGGTGGAAATGCTCAAGTTTCGCGCCCGCAACCTGAACCAGGCGCGGCTCTATCCGCTCGGCGCGTTGACGCGTTCGCTGCAGGGCCAGGCGTTGACCGAAATGGCCGAACTGACCGAAGCCGGCTGCGTGGGTTTCTCGCAGGCCGATGTGGCGATGGCCGATACGCTGGTGCTGCATCGCGCGCTGCAGTACGCGGCGACGTTCGGCTACACCGTGTGGCTGCGCCCGAACGACGCCCATCTGGGCACCGGCGTCGCGGCGAAGGGCCCGCTGGCCACGCGGCTGGGCTTGTCGGGCGTGCCGGTGATCGCCGAAACGATTGCGCTGCTCACGCTGTTCGAACTGGTGCGCGACACCGGCGCGCGGCTGCACCTGTGTCGCCTGAGCAGTGCCGCCGGCCTGGAACTGGTGCGTCGAGCCAAGGCCGAGGGCCTGCCGATCACCTGCGATGTGAGCGTGCACCACCTGCACCTGACCGACATCGACATCGGCTACTTCGATGCTGCGATGCGCTTGTCCCCGCCCTTGCGTCAACAACGCGATCGCGACGCGATCCGCGCCGCGTTGCAGGACGGCACCATCGACGCGCTGGTCAGCGACCACACGCCGGTCGACGCCGACGCGAAGAACAAACCCTTCGCCGAGGCTGAACCGGGTGCCAGCGCGCTGGAGCTGTTGCTCAGCCTGGCATTGAAGTGGGGCACCGAGTCGGGCCTGACCCTGCCTGCCACGCTGGCGACCGTGACGCATCGCCCGGTGGCGGTGATCGGCGAGGCGCTCGGCTCGATCGCTTCGAGCGCCGGCCAACTGGTGGAAGGCGGCACGGCAGACCTGTGCCTGTTCGACCCGGCGGCTTTCTGGGCCGTGAACCCGGCCGCGCTGGTGAGCCAGGCCAAACACACGCCGTTCACCGGGTCGGAGCTGCCCGGGCGGGTGGCGTTCACGTTCGTCGGCGGGCAGGTGGCGTTCGAGGCCGTTGGGCGCTGAGGCGTGCTCGGCCCGGTGTGCCTTTCCATGTTCAGCGCCGGCCGGGCCCTCTGGCGTCTCGCACGCGCTTTCTGGCAAGGGTTGCGCGGGCTGGCGACGTGCACACTGCTCTTTCCGTTCATCACGCCGGCGCAGCGCATGCGCCAGGTGGGCGCCTGGTCGGCGCGCATGCTGGGGGCTCTGGGCATCGCCCTCGAAGTGAAAGGCGCAGCGCGTGCCGGGCCAGTGTTGTTCACGGCGAATCACATTTCCTGGCTCGACATCCTGGCCATCAACGCGGTGCATCCGGCCCGCTTCGTCTCGAAGGCCGACGTGCGCCACTGGCCGGTGCTGGGCTGGATGGTGGCTTGTGGTGGCACCTTGTTCATCGAACGCGAACGCAAGCGTGACGCGCTGCGCGTCGTGCACCAGGTGGCCGCAGCCCTGAAGGCCGGCGAAACCCTGGCCGTCTTCCCCGAGGGCACGACCAGCGACGGCCGTGGCCTGCTGCCGTTTCACGCCAATCTGCTGCAAGCCGCGATTTCCACCGAGACCCCGGTGCAGGCCATCGCATTGCGCTATGCCGACGCGACAGCGCCCGTCAGCCTGGCGGCGGCCTACATCGGCGACACGACGCTGGCGCAGTCGCTGCGCGCGGTGCTCTTTGCAGACCGCCTGCGCGTGCGAGTCGAGCTGCTGCCCGCCCAGGGCACGCGCCACCTCGACCGGCGTGCGCTGGCCGAGCGGCTGCACAACGACATCGCCGACGCACTGGGAATGGACCTGACTGCGTCAGCCGGGTCAGCAGGCCACGCGCCGGGACTTGCAGCGGGTCAGCCCGGCGACCCTCGGTCCGCACAACCGGGCGCCGGCAGCACCGCCAGCGTCTAGCGAAGGCGGCGGCTGCCTGGCTCAGGCCTTGCCCTGGCTGGCCACGGCCTGCGCTGCCTTCGCAATCGCCTGCGGGTCGCCCAGGTAGTAATGCCGGATCGGGCGCAGTTGCGCATCGAGTTCATACACCAGCGGAATCCCGTTCGGGATGTTCAGGCCGACGATGTCGGCGTCGGCAATGCCGTCCAGGTACTTGATGAGCGCGCGCAGGCTGTTGCCGTGCGCGGCGATCATCACGCGCTGGCCGCTGCGAATCGCCGGCGCGAGCTGCTCGTTCCAGTACGGCAGCACCCGCGCCACCGTGTCTTTCAGGCATTCGGTGAGCGGCACCTGCGCCGCCGTCAACTTGGCGTAGCGCGGGTCGGAACGTTCGCACCGCGGATCGCCGGGCTCGAGCGCGGGCGGCGGCGTGTCATAGCTGCGGCGCCAGACCAGCACCTGGTCATCGCCGTATTTGCGCGCCGTCTCGGCCTTGTTCAGGCCCTGCAGGCCGCCGTAGTGCCGCTCGTTGAGCTGCCACGCGTTGACCACCGGAAGCCAGGTGCGGTCCATCTGGTCCAGGGCATGCCACAGGGTCCAGATGGCGCGCTTGAGCACCGAGGTGTAGGCCACGTCGAAGTCGAAGCCACTGGCCTTCAACAGCAGCCCTGCCTCGCGCGCCTGCGCCACGCCGGTGGGAGTGAGGTCCACATCGGTCCAGCCGGTGAATCGGTTTTCCAGGTTCCAGGTCGATTCACCGTGGCGGATCAGGACGAGTTTGTGCATGGGCTCGGCGCGCGGGCGCACGGTGGGTGGGGGCATGCCGGGCATGGCCAGGCGGCGGAACGAGCGAATTCTATAATCCGCGTCCTCGCGCCTCGCCGCGGCAACCTGCGTGCCACTCCGTGCAATTTTTCATCGACAACTGGGTTCTGTTTCTAGCCGCGGTCACATCCGGCTCATTGCTGCTGTGGCCTCTTCTCAGCGGCAATGCGGGCGGCTCGACCAAGGTGTCGCCCAGCGAGGCGGTGCAACTCATCAACCGCGAGAAGGCGGTGCTGATCGATGTCAGCGAAAACGCCGAATACGCCACCGGCCACGTGGCAGGGGCGAAGAACGTGCCGCTCGCCGCACTCGATGCGAGCAACGATCTGCCGAAGAACAAGACCTTGCCCCTGGTATTGGTGTGCGCCACCGGCGCGCGCGCGGCGCGCGCCGTGCCGATGTTGAAGAAACGTGGCTTCGAGAACGCGCGCGTGCTCGCGGGTGGCTTGCGCGCCTGGCGCGAGGCCAACCTGCCGATCGAAAAATCAGCCTGAAGGTCAAGAGCTCGACGATGCAAACCGTAAAGATGTATACAACCGAGGTGTGCCCGTTCTGCGTGCGCGCGAAGGCGCTGCTCAGGCAACGCGGCGTGGCCGAGATCGAGGAAATCCGCATCGACCTCGACGCTTCTGCGCGCCAGCACATGATGGCCTCGACCGGCCGACGCACCGTTCCGCAGATCTTCATCGGAGACACCCATGTCGGCGGCTGCGACGACCTGATCGCGCTTGATCAGCGCGGTGCACTGCTGCCGATGCTCGCCGGCCAGAACAACTGATGCCGGCCGCGCCAGCCCGGCGCCGCGCCGGCGACTTGCTGCACGCGAAGTTGCGAACCGAGCGGTGATAATGCGGGCCCCTGCCCGCGCCAGCCCGGCGCGTGGGCCCCTGCCGCAACACGAGACTCAGCATGGCCGAAGAAAACCAGAACCCGGTGTTCCAGATTCAGCGTCTGTACCTGAAAGACCTTTCGCTGGAGCAGCCCAATTCGCCGCAAATCCTGCTTGAGCAGACGCAGCCCCAGGTGGACATCAACCTGGCGCTCGGCGCCGCGCCGATCGCCGACGGCATCTATGAAGTCACCGTGACCGCCACCGTGACGACCAAACTGGCCGACAAGACCCTGTTCCTGGTCGAAGCCAAACAGGCCGGCATCTTCGAGATTCGCAACATCCCGGAAGATCAGCTGCAGCAGATCATCGGCATCGCCTGCCCGGGCATCGTCTACCCTTACCTGCGTGCGATCGTCTCCGACGTGTGCACGCGCGCAGGCTTCCCGCCGGTGTTGCTCAGCGAAGTGAACTTCCAGGCGATGTACGAGCAGCAGCGTGCGCAGGCGCTCGCCGGCAACGGCCCCGACGCCAGCGCCCAGCCGCACTGACAGACAAGGGCTCTCAGGGCGGCTGCCCGGCATGAACCTCACCGTTCTCGGAGCAGGGGCATGGGGCACCGCCCTCGCCGTGAGCGCCGCCGAGCGCGTGCCGACCTGCCTGTGGGCGCGCGACGCGCAGCAGGCGACGCAGATGAACCTCTCGCGGCGCAACCAGCGCTACCTCGACGACGTGGCGCTTCCGTCGGCATTGCGGGTGGCCTCTGACTTTCAGGCCGCATTGCTGCATGCGCGCGGCGGTCTGATCGTGGTGGCCACGCCGATGGCGGCGCTGCACGAAGTCTTGCGCAGCCTGCCGCACGACGCTGGCTCGGTGCTGTGGCTTTGCAAGGGTTTCCAGGAAGGCACCGGCTGGCTCGCCCACGAGGTGGCTCAGGCGGTGAGCCCGCAACTGCGGGCCGGCGTGCTCTCGGGGCCGAGCTTCGCGCTTGAAGTTGCGCGCGGGCAACCGACGGCACTGGTGGCTGCGAGCCTGCACGTTGCGGTGCGCGACGAAGCGGTTGGACTCCTGCACAGCGACAGCCTGCGCATCTACACGTCCAGCGACCCGATCGGGGTTGAAGTGGGCGGCGCGGTGAAGAATGTGCTGGCCATCGCGACCGGCATCGCCGACGGCATGCCGTCGGCGCGCGGGTGCAACGTGGGGCTGGGCCAGAACGCACGCGCCGCGCTCATCACCCGCGGCCTGGCTGAGATGACGCGCCTGGGCCTGGCGCTCGGGGCCCGGCCCGATACCTTCATGGGCCTGAGTG
>JANNKS010000550.1:0-3794 GCA_031396425.1 Rhizobacter sp.
GTCGCCGTTGGTCGACATCACTTCGAACTGCTTCTCGCCGTCGACGTCGGCGATCTCGATGATCGAGATGTCGAACGTGCCGCCGCCCAGGTCGTAAACGGCGATCTTGCGGTCGCCCTTGTCTTTCTTGTCCAGGCCGAACGCCAGCGCGGCAGCGGTGGGTTCGTTGATGATGCGCTTCACGTCCAGGCCGGCAATGCGACCGGCATCCTTGGTCGCCTGGCGCTGCGCGTCGTTGAAGTAGGCCGGCACCGTGATGACGGCTTCCGTGACCGGTTCACCCAGATAGTCTTCGGCGGTCTTCTTCATCTTGCGCAGCACTTCGGCGCTGATCTGCGGTGGCGCGAGCTTGTTGCCACGCACCTCGACCCACGCGTCGCCGTTGTCGGCGCCGATGATCTTGTAGGGCATCAGGTTGATGTCCTTCTGCACTTCCTTCTCGGTGAATTTGCGGCCGATCAGGCGCTTCACCGCGTACAGCGTATTGCGCGGGTTGGTCACCGCCTGGCGCTTCGCGGAGGCGCCGACCAGGATTTCGCCGTCTTCCTGGTACGCGATGATCGAAGGCGTGGTGCGCGCACCTTCGCTGTTCTCGATCACCTTGGTGACGTTGCCTTCCATGATTGCAACGCACGAATTGGTGGTGCCGAGGTCGATGCCGATGATCTTTGCCATGCTGAAAGCTCCTGAGGTCTGTGGTTCGGTTGTCTTGGAGTTGTGGATAACTTGCGCTATTTCAAGCGCCGCGCCCGCTCAATGGGGAGGCGCCGACACGGTGACCAGGGCAGGGCGCAACACCCGGTCGGAAATTGAATAGCCCTTCTGCAGCACCGCCACCACGGTGTTGGGCTCCTGTGCAGCGGGCACCACGCTGATGGCCTGGTGTTGGTGCGGGTCGAAGCGCGTGCCGGCCGTCGGCTTGATCTCGATCACCTTGTTGCGCTCCAGAGCAGCGCCCAGCTGGCGCAGCGTCGCATGCACGCCTTCGAGCAGCTGTTCCGGCGTGGCGCGTTCGATCGCGATCGCCGCTTCCAGGCTGTCCTTCACGGGCAGCAGGCTTTCAGCGAAACCTTCCACCGCGTACTTGCGCGCCTTGCTGATCTCTTCTTCGGCGCGCCGGCGCGTGTTTTCGGCTTCCGCCTTGGCGCGTAGGTACGCATCCGAGACTTCGGCGTGTTTGGCCTGCAAATCGGCCAACTGCTGCTGTGGGCTCGGTTCGGCCCCGCCGCTTTGGGACGGGTTGGGCTCGTTGGCCTCACCCGGGCCATTAGGGGTGTTTTGAGGTTCTGACATGGTCTTCCAAGGCTCTGCAACCGTCGATATGACTCCAAAGCCCGTAGTTTCAAGAGGGAAATCGAACAAACCGGCGATTCGCCCGCCGGCGACGTGAAATCTTCACTCAGGATCGATTCAGCTGTGGGCTAGCTGCCGTCGTCGGTGGCGCTCCAGCGATTCCAGTCGGCCAACTTCCTGCGGTCGCGCTTGGTGGGTCGGCCTTGCTCCAGAGTCTGGCCGGGCTCGACGCCGGAACGTCGCTGCTCCTGCAGCGCTGCCCGGGTGGCAACGCTTTCGGGTGTTTGTTCGTAGAGGGTCTGTGCGACGGGCGCAGGGCCGCGGGTTTCGCTCAGGCCCTTGACGACGAGTGCGAGCGGCATCTGCCCCTGCTTGAGCGATATCGAATCGCCCAGCCGCACTTCGCGCGCCGGTTTGGCCGCCTGGCCGTTGACCAGCACATGGCCTTTGCCGATTTCTTCGCTGGCCAGGCTGCGCGTCTTGAACAGGCGCGCGGCCCAGAGCCATTTGTCGAGCCGGATGCGGGCGCTGGTGGGGTCGGACATCAGGCCGGATTCTCGGCGAGTTTGAGACGCACGATTGCGTCCAGGCCGGCAGCACCGTCTCGTACGGCACGGGCTTCGAGGCGGATCGAACCGCCGAGCGAGGCGACGATCTCATGGCAGATGGCCAGCCCCAGGCCCGAGCCGCTGTGGGCGTCGCCTTGAGGCGCCCCGCTGACGAAAGGCTGGAACAAGCGCTCGCGCAAGTCGGCACGCAAACCGGGGCCGGAATCGGCGATCGTCAGCACGGTGTTGCCGACGCCTGTGGACAAGGTCACGGTCAGCGGTGTCGACTCGGGGCAGTGTCTTATGGCGTTGTGCAGCAGATTGCGCGTCAGTTCGCGCAGAGCCCATTCGTGGGCGCGAACCGCCGCCGGCTCGGTCTCGATGCTGAAGTCGAGCTGGCGCTGCGCCATCAGCGGCGCCAAGTCGAGTGCCACGGCGCGCACGATCGCAGCGAAATCGATGACGGGCGCATCGTCCTGCTGGCGCAGTTGTTCGACCTTGGCCAGCGCGAGCATCTGGTTCGCCAGCTCAGTAGCGCGGTCGACCGTGCCGCCGATTTCGCGCAGTGCCTGTTCGGCAGGTACATCGCCTCGCAGCGCGGATTGCACCTGGGTCTTGAGAACGGCCAGCGGCGTGCGCAGCTGGTGTGCGGCGTCTCGAACGAATCGTTTCTGGTGTTCGAGCAATCTGGCCAGGCGCCCCATGACCTGGTTGGTGCCGCTGAGCAGCGGCAGCAACTCACTCGGAACGCGGTTCGTTGCCAGTGGTGCGAGGTCGTTCTCGCTGCGCGCCTGCAAGCTTTGGCTGAGCTGGCGCACTGGCCGGGTGGCGTGTTGAACGACGAAGACCACCACGAGCGCAATCACGCCCAGCAGCGCGGCCTGGCGCCAGATCGTATCGATCAGGATCTGGCGCGCCAGGGTGTCGCGCAGTTCCAGCGTTTCCGCCACCTGAATCGTGGCCATGCCCTGACCGGCGACGCCGGCGACCGGCTGCAGCAAGACCGCCATGCGCACCGGCTGGCCGCGGTAGGTGTCGTCATAAAAATGCACCAGCGCCGCATAGATGCCTTGCTGCGGCACGCTACCTTGCCAAGGCGGCAGGTCATCGAAGCCCGATACCATTTCGCCGCTGAAGCCGCTGACCTTGTAGAACATGCGGCTGCGGTTGTCCGCCTCGAAGGGCTCGAGCGCCGAATAGGGCACAGTTGCCTTGAGCCGCGGCATGTCACGCGTGCCGCCGAATTCCAGCAATTCGCCGATCGACTTGGCGGTTGCAAGCAAGGTGCGGTCATACGCGGTGTTGGCAGCGCGGTGGGCCTCCCGGTACAGACTCACCGTATTGAGCGTGACCACCACGAGCACCGGCAGCAGGATTCCGACCAGGAGCTGGCGTCGCAGCGAAAAGGGTCGCGCAGGGGTGGAGTTCACGCGGCAGCCTTGAGCAGGTAGCCCAGGCCACGCAGCGCGACGACCTGTGCGCCCGAGGCTCCCAGGCGCTTGCGCAGCCGGTAGGCCACCACCTCGATCGCATCGGCGTGACAGCTCAATTCACCTGCTAAAAACGTTTATCGCTATTGGTACTCTCGGCTCGGAAGCGTCCAATTTCACCGAGGCCGGCGTTATGTGGCAGACCATTATCCATATTGTATTCATACTTTCAGCACTTGGCATCGCCTGGACGGATTACCTGATGTCACTGGTGCTGAAGGTGCCCAAGCCAGGACACTAGCGTTCAACAGTGATAGAGGTCATTTATGGATACCTCCACAATCGCGTTTCTCGTCATCGGAATTGTAGGGATTGCCGTTGTAGCAGTGGTGCTTCGATCCAAGGGTCAGGCAGCGAGCCGAAAGAAAGCCGCTGGTACGACTAAAACTCGCACTGCGGCTAAACTGATCCTGGTTGAAACGCTGGATGAAGGCCCTAACCTCCGGGTAAACCAATTCGCGCC
>JANNKS010000453.1:0-5228 GCA_031396425.1 Rhizobacter sp.
CGAAGCGGTGGCCCAACCGGCTTCGGTGACGACGATCGGCTTGCCGGGGTACATGCGCGCGACGCAATCGACGTTCTCTTTCGTGTAGTCGATGGCCTCGTGGATGTGCTTGTATTCCCACACCGGGTAGGTGTGGATCGAGATGAAGTCCAGCTCGGGCACCAGGTCGCGCAGCTTGTTCTGCCAGGGCACGTAGTTCTCGCAGAAGGTCACCGGCTGGGCCACCGCCTGCTTGACGCGGCGCACGTACTCGATCATCTTCGGCACCGGCACGAAGTGGTCGGTCCAGTCGACCGTGCACTCGTTGCCCACCGCGACCGAGAACACGATGTCTGGGTAGCGCCCGGCCAGCGCGATCAGGCGCTCGATCTCAGCTTCGTTCTCGCGCTGGCTCGCTTCGAGCTGCGCTTCGGTGTAGGTGCCGCCCCAGGGGCAGCCGAAGTTGTTCATCTCGGCGCCGAGGTAGGCACCGAGCATCACCTGGAAGGGCAGGCCGTCGCGCTCGATCACCTCGAGCACGCGCTCGGCGTGCGGGCTGCAGTCGTACAGGCGCAGCAGCTTCCAGTGCTTGGCGAGGATGCGCAGGTCCTCGAGGATCTCGGCGTGCGAGGGGTAGATCTTGTCGCCCGGGCTCTGCCCCCGGCGGTAGCCGGAGTAGCAGATCGCGTTGCCCTGCGGCAGCTTCAGCATCGATGCCATCACGCCGCCGCGAACTTGGAGCGGCCGTCCTTGTCCCACAGGCCCCAGTACGCACCCACGTCGCCCTCGGCGCCCACCTTCCAGGCCTCGTCGAAGGCTGCGAAGTAGAAGACCTCGATGCCGTCCTGCTCGGCCCACTCGATGGTGTCGACGAAGTAGGCCATCGCGCCTTCGGTCGAAGGCACCGCGCCGTGGAAGGCGCTGCCCTGGTCGGGCCAGCCGGTTTCGCTGATGATGATTCTCTTGCCGGGCGCCGCTGCGCGCGTGCGGCGCACCATGCTCTGCATGTAGGCCAGTGCGCCCTCGCGGGGGCAGCCTTCCCAGAACGGGTAGCAGTTGGTCAGAATCACGTCGCAGGCGGCGGTGATGCGCGGGTGCTTCTCGAACAGGTAATAGGCGTCGACGTAGCCCACCGGCACGCCGGGCAGCGCCGCCTTCACGCGCAGGATGCACTCAAGCAACTGGTCTTCGCTCATGTCCTCGCGCAGCAGCACCTCGTTGCCCACCGCCACGATGTCGGCGTGGCCGGAACGCGCGACCTCGATCACACCCTGGATCTCGCGCGCGTTGATTTCGGCATCGGTGCCGATCCAGGCCCCGACCAGCGTCTTGATGCCCAGCTCGTGCGCGATGCGCGGCGTGTGCTCGTGGCCGTCGGTGCACGAGAAGCTGCGGATCCAGCGGGTGTAGGGCTGGATGATCTTCAAACGCTCGCGGATCTGTGCCTCGCCGATCTGCGCGCCGGGCGACTGCCCTTCGAGATAGGGGCTGTAGCACAGGCCGTGCACGCCGCGCTTGAGCACGGCAGCGAAGGCATCAAACAGCGTCGTGCGCTCGACCTCGGTCCAGACCTGTGGCGTGACGTGCGACCAGCTGCCGCCCGGCCCCGCGGCCACGGGCATCGCGCCGGAGCGCACCTGCTCAGGTGCGGGGTACTCGCCGCGCGCGGCGCCTTGTTCTGGAACTTTGGGCTTCGACATTTCAACTCCAATTCAGGTCTTCTTCTTCTGCCAGGGGAACTTCCCTTTGCCGATGGGCTTGGTCTTGCCGTAGCCGCCGACCTTGTCGTACACGCGCACGTAGTCAACGGCGAGCTCGGCGGGGAAGCGTGTCGCGTCGTTGGGCGCGCCGGGGAAGTTGCCGCCCACCGCCACGTTCATCACCAGGTAGAACGGCTGGTCGAATGGCGCCGGCCAGGGATTCAGGTCGTCTGCGCTCTTGGGTTGCAGGCCACGACCGCCCTTCGTCTTGCCGCAACTCCACCAGTGCTCGTAGGTGCAGGTCTGAACGTCGTCGACAAAGAAGCGGATCTCGCCGGGCTCCCACTCGACCGCATAGGTGTGCCAGTCCGACACCGTGCTGCCACCGGGCAGCTTGTGCACCGTGGTGATGAGCGAGCGCTTCGGGAAGGTGGAGCCGAAATGGATGCTGTTGAGCACCTCGTGCGGCTTCTCGCCGACGATCTCCATCAGGTCGATCTCTCCCGACGCGGCCCAGCCGCCGTACTTGTCGTCCTGCGGCAGCATCCACAGCGCCGGCCACAGCCCCTTGCCCCACGGCACCTTGGCACGGAACTCGACGCGGCCGTAGAGCTTGGTGAACAGCGCCGTGCCGTCGCGCCTGCGCGTCTTCAAACGCGCCGAGCTGTAGCCGCAGCCGTGCAGCGACTCCTTCACCGCGCGGATGGTGAGCACGCTGTCCTGCACCGACACGTTGGCCGGCGCATCGGTGTAGTACTGCAGCTCCACGTTGCCCCAGCCCGCCACCCAGGCGTTGTTCTTGTAGTCATAGAAGCCGTTGCCGAGGTCGAAATCCCACTTGTTGCGGTCGACGCAGTCGCCTTCGAACTCGTCGCTCCAGACCAAGGTCCAGCCACCACCACGTTTCGCTCTTGCCATGATGCCGTCGCCGCGCCTTACTGCACCAGACAGCCGTCGGCAGCGAAGCCGAGCGCCCAGGCGGCGTCAGGCCGCAGGCCGATGGCCTGGCCGGCGTCGACCTGGCTGTGCTCTGTACCGACTTTGGCGGTGAGCAGATCGGCCAGCCCCTCGACGCGCAGGTGAATGATCGACGAATCCCCCAGGTGCTCGGCCAAGGCCACGGTTGCCGCGATGCCCTGGCCGGCGGGCGCCAGGTGCAGGTGCTCGGGTCGCAGACCGGCGCGCTGCACGCTCGCCGGGGCCTGCCCTGCCAGCGCCTGCCACAGCGCCAGGTGCGGCGCACTGGCAGCGCCCGCTGCCGGCCGGGGCACGAGGTTGATGCGCGGCGCGCCGATGAACCCGGCCACGAACTCGTTGGCCGGCCGGTTGTAGAGCTCCATCGGCGCTCCGAGCTGTTCAACGATGCCCTTGTTGAAGACGGCGATACGGTCGCCCAGCGTCATCGCTTCGACTTGATCGTGCGTCACGTAGATCATCGTCGTGTGCAGTTCCTCGTGCAGGCGCGACAGCTCGATGCGCATGTTCACACGCAGTGCCGCATCCAGGTTCGACAGCGGCTCGTCGAACAGGAACACCTTGGGCTTGCGCACGATCGCACGACCGATGGCGACGCGCTGGCGCTGGCCGCCGGAGAGCTCTTTCGGAAAACGCCCGAGCAATTCGGTGATGCGCAGGATCTCGGCGGCGTGGCCGACCTGCGCATCACGATCAGCCTTCGCCACGCCCGCCATCTTCAGCGCAAAACCCATGTTCTCGGCCACCGTCATGTGGGGGTACAGCGCGTAGCTCTGGAACACCATCGCCGCGCCGCGGTCGGCCGGGCGCAGGTCGTTGGCGCGCACACCGTCGATCAGCAGCTCGCCACCGGTGATGGTTTCCAGGCCGGCAATCATCCGCAAGGTGGTCGACTTGCCGCAACCCGACGGACCGACGAAGACGATGAATTCGCCGTCGGCCACGTCCAGATCGACCTTGCGGATCACGTCGACCTTGCCGTAGCTCTTGCGAATGCCGCGCAACGAGACCTGTCCCATTTCAAGCTCCTGTTGTCACTGCCGCGTCCAAGCTTCGCTTCGCCCGTTGCTGTTGCAGGAAATCCCGGTACCAAAGGCCGCTGTCCTTGATCGTGCGACGCTGGTTCTCGTAGTCGACATGCACGATGCCGAAGCGCTTCTCGTAGCCCGACGCCCATTCGAAGTTGTCGAGCAGGCTCCAGACCATGTAACCCTCCATGCGCACACCGCGCCGCAGGGCCTCGCCGACTGCAGCGATGTGCCTGGCGATGTAGCTGGTACGCCGTGCGTCGTGTACGCGTCCGTCGACGATCCGGTCCTTGAAGGCCGCTCCGTTTTCCTTCACATACATCGGCGGCACCGGGTAGTCGTGTTGCAGGCGCACCAGCAGATCGGTCAGGCCTTCGGGATAGACCTCCCAGCCCATGTCGGTGAGCTCGCGCCCGCCGCTGTGCACGTCCCAGGGCGTGGCGGCGCTCGCCATGACCCGGGTGTAGTAGTTGACGCCCAGAAAATCCATCGGCGTGGCGATGTGCCGCATGTCGCCAGCCTCGACCCTGGGCGCGTCGGCGCCCAGGTGTTCGAGCACGTCGCGCGGGTATTCGCCCAGGAACAACGGGTCCATGTACCAGCGCACCGAGCAGCCGTCGTCCAGACGCGCTTTGGCGAAGTCGGCTTCGGTGTTCGACGCGGGCAGCGTGGGCGCGAGGTTGAGAACGATGCCCAGCCGGCTGGTACAGCCCTGGGCTCGCAGCGCTTGCAGCGCCAAGCCGTGACTGAGCAGCAGATGGTGCGAGACCTGCATCGCCGTGGCGCGGCTTTTCACACCGGGCGCGAAAGTGCCCGATTCGTGGCCGAGCGCCGCGATCACCCAGGGTTCGTTGTGGGTGGTGATGGCCGCAACGCGATCGCCCAGGCGCCGCGCCATGCCACAGGCGTATTCCACGAAGCGCTGCACGGTGTCGCGGTTGGCCCAGCCCCCGCTGGCCTGCAACGCGGCCGGCAGGTCCCAGTGGTTCAGCGTCAGGTAGGGCTTCACGCCGCGCGCGAGCAGGCCGTCAACCAGGCGTTCGTAAAAGTCCAGGCCGGGCTCGTTCCAGGCCCCGCTGCCGCTGGGCTGCACGCGTGGCCACGAGACTGAAAATCGATACGCGTCCACGCCCAGGCTGGCGATCAGATCGAGGTCGGCGTCGAGCCGGTGATAGTGGTCGCAGGCGATTTCTCCGTTGCTGGCGTCGGCAATTGCCCCGGGCTGACGGCAGAACTCGTCCCAGATCGACGGCCCCTTGCCGTCTGCCCTTGCAGCACCTTCGATCTGGAACGCACTGGTGGCCACGCCCCAGATGAAGCCGTCCGGAAAGGGCGGCATTTGATCGACGGCCACGTTGCGCATCATGGGACGGCTCACTTCACGGCGCCGGCCGTCAATCCGGAGATCAGCTGGCGCGACGAGAGCACGAACAGCACCACCAGCGGCAAGGTGGCGATCGCCGAGCCCGTCATCAGCGCGCCCCACTCGGTGTTCACCGGGCTTTGCAGGCTGCGCAGCGCCAGCGGCAGGGTGTACATCTCGGGC
>JANNKS010000594.1:0-2219 GCA_031396425.1 Rhizobacter sp.
GAAACCTGGCCGGTCGGGCTGATGCAGCATGTGCTGCCGCGCCACCTCGAGATCATCTTCCGCATCAACCAGGAAATGCTCGACTTTGCGTCGAGCAAACGGCCGGGCGACCTGGGCCTGCTGGCTCGCATATCGCTCATCGACGAACATGGTGAGCGCCGGGTTCGCATGGCGAACCTGTCGATCGTGGGCAGCCACAAGGTGAACGGCGTGTCGGCGCTGCACTCCGACTTGCTGGTCAAGACCATCTTCGCCGACTTCGCGAGCCTGTGGCCGGAGCGCTTCATCAACATGACGAACGGCGTGACGCCGCGGCGCTGGCTCGCGCAGGCCAACCCGGGCCTGGCGGGTCTGCTCGACGACACCCTTGGCCAGGGCTGGCGGCTCGACCTGGACCAGCTGCAGGCGCTGAAAGAGTTCAAGAACAATGCGACGTTCCGCGAAGAATTCCTGCACATCAAGCGAGCGAACAAGCGGCGCCTGGGGGAATACGTGCAGCGCGTCACCGGCATCGTGCTCAACCCGTCGAGCCTGTTCGACGTTCAGGTCAAGCGCATCCACGAATACAAGCGCCAGCTGCTCAATCTGCTGCACGTCGTGGCGCGCTACCAGGCGATCCTGGCGGCACCGAATGCCGACTGGGTGCCGCGCAGCGTGATCTTCGCCGGCAAGGCGGCGTCGAGCTACCACATGGCCAAGACGATCATCCGGCTGATCCACGACGTCGGCGCCGTGATCAACAACGACGCGCGGGTCGCCGGGCGGCTGAAGGTCGTGTTCATCCCGAACTACGGCGTGTCGGTGGCTGAGCTGATCATGCCGGGCGCCGACTTGTCGGAGCAGATTTCCACCGCCGGCACCGAAGCATCGGGCACCGGCAACATGAAGCTGGCGCTGAACGGCGCGCTGACGATCGGCACCGACGACGGCGCGAACATCGAGATCCGCCAGAACGTGGGCGACGACAACATCTTCATCTTCGGCCTGAGCACCGCCGAGGTGATGAAGGCGCGCCAGACCGGCTACCAGCCAATGCGCATCTACGAAGGCAACCCGCAGTTGAAGTCGGTACTCGACGCGATTTCCGGCGGCGCGTTCAGCGCCGACGAGCCGAACCGCTATCGCGGCCTGGTCGATTCACTGTTGTGGGGTGGCGACCACTATTTGCTGCTGGCCGACTATGTGTCGTACGTGCAGACACAGGGTCGGGTCGATGCGCTGTACAGGAAGCCCAACGAATGGGCCACGAAGGCGATCGCCAACGTCGCGGGCATGGGCAGCTTTTCCTCCGACAACACGATTCACGGTTACGCTCGCAAGATCTGGAACGTCGAAGGCCTCGGGCGCTGAAGCCCGGCGCCGGCCGGCAGGAGGGGCGACGCGTTGCTCAATGACAGTGAAATCGAACTGATTCTCGGCGCGCGCCACGGCGACCCGTTTGCCGTGCTCGGCCTGCATGCGGTGCCCGCCCAAGGTGCCTGGTTGCGCGCCTTCCTGCCCGCGGCCACCCGGGTCGACGTGCTCGATGCCGGCACCGGCAGGGTGCTCGCCGCGATGGCGCAGCGCCATGCGGATGGATTCTTCGAGGCGCAGTTGCCCAACGCTCGCATCTCGTATCGGCTGCAGGTTCGGTGGGCCGACGGCAACACCCAGACAATCGACGACCCGTATCGCTTCCCGCCCGTGCTGGGCGACATGGATGTCTGGCTGATGGGCGAAGGCTCGCATTTGCGACCCTATGAAGTGCTGGGCGCCACGCAACGCAGCATGCTCGGCGTGGCCGGTACTGCGTTCGCCGTCTGGGCGCCGAACGCGTCGCGCGTCAGCGTGGTCGGTGACTTCAATGTCTGGGACGGCCGGCGCCACCCGATGCGGCTGCGCCGCGAATGCGGTGTGTGGGAGATCTTCCTGCCCGCCGTCGGGCAAGGCGAGCGCTACAAATTCGAGATTCGCTCGCACGACGGGCATGTGCTGCCGCTCAAGTCGGACCCGTATGCGATGCAGAGCGAGCTGCGCCCCGCAACGGCGAGCGTTGTCACCTCGATGCCGGCCTTCGCGCCGCCCAGCGAGGCCAGGCGCAGCGCGAACGCCCTCAACGCGCCGGTGAGCATTTATGAAGTGCACCTGGGTTCGTGGCGGCGCAAGCCCGAAGAGGGCAACCGCTGGCTGAACTGGGATGAGCTGGCCGGCACCCTGGCACCCTATGCGCGCGAGATGGG
>JANNKS010000460.1:0-14681 GCA_031396425.1 Rhizobacter sp.
GCTTTGGGCGCGCAGCAAGAATGACATCACGGTCGAGCAGTACCAGGAGTTCTACAAGCAGATCAGCTACGACACAGAAGCGCCGCTGGCTTATACGCACAACCGGGTCGAAGGGCGCAGCGAGTACACGCAACTGCTCTATGTGCCGGCCAAGGCGCCGTTCGACCTGTGGAATCGGGACAAGCGCGGCGGTGTGAAGCTCTATGTCAAGCGTGTATTCATCATGGACGATGCCGAAGCGCTGATGCCGGTCTACCTGCGCTTCGTCAAGGGGGTGATCGACAGTTCGGACCTTCCTCTCAACGTCTCGCGCGAGCTGTTGCAGGAGAGCCGGGACGTGAAAGCCATTCGCGAAGGCTCGACCAAACGCGTGCTTGGCATGCTGGAAGCCCTTGCCGATAGCGAGGACGCCGCCGAGAAAGCCAAGTACGCCGCTTTCTGGAAGGATTTTGGCGCAGTCCTGAAGGAAGGGGTGGGTGAAGACCACGCCAATCACGAACGTCTATGCAAGCTGTTTCGCTTTGCTACGTTGCACGCCGACGAGGGCGTTTCATTGTCGAACTATGTGGGCCGCATGAAGGAGGGCCAGGAAGCGATCTATGTGATCACCGCCGACAGCCTTGCGGCGGCGAAGAGCAGTCCGCAGCTCGAAATCTTCCGCAAGAAGGGCATCGAAGTCTTGTTGCTGACCGACCGGGTTGACGAGTGGATGCTCAGCCACCTCTATGAGTTCGACGGTCATCCGCTGCGCAGCGTCACCAAAGGCACCGTGGACCTGGGCAAACTGCAGGACGAAGCGGAGAAGAAACAGGCCGAAGAGGCCACTACGGCGATCAAGCCCGTGCTCGACCGGCTCAAGGAAACGTTGAAGGATCGAGTCAAGGATGTGCGCGTGACAACCCGCCTGGTCGATTCGCCGGCCTGCCTGGTCGTCGAGGAGGGTGACATGAGTGCCCACCTTGCGCGCATGCTCAAGCAGGCGGGACAGACAGCGCCGAAGGGCCAGCCCATTCTCGAGATCAACGCTGAGCATGCGCTCGTCAAGCGCCTGGAGACGAGCGCTCGTTTCGACGACATGGCCAACATTTTGTTCGACCAGGCGGTGTTGGCCGAAGGGGGCCATCTTGACGACCCGGCGTCTTATGTGCGCCGGGTCAATTCACTGTTGCTGGCCTAATCGGATGCACAGGTCGCAGTGGTCGAGCACGTGGCTTGACTGCGGCGCCGGCCCCAAGGGCATCTTGTGTTGCTGAAAGTGGCCGGGGAGCCGGTTTGAATCGCTGCCATGGCCTCTGTACTCAGTGCACGACCAGTGGCGGTTCCGCCATCGCCGCCACCTGCTCGCGCAAACGCACGGTTTGATCTGCCCAGTATGCAGATTCTGCAAACCACGGAAACGCGATCGGAAAGGCAGGATCGGACCATCGTTTTGCGATCCACGCACTGTGGTGCAACATCCGCAAAGTCCGCAAGGGTTCGATCAACAGCAGCTCGCGGCGGTCGAACTCCATGAAACTCGCGTAACCGTCGAGGGCTGCGCCGAGCTGCAATGTCATCGAGCTGCGGTCACCGGACAGCAGCATCCACAGGTCCTGAATCGACGGCCCGGTGCAGGCGTCGTCGAAGTCGACGAACTGCGGGCCGTCCGTCGACCACAGAATGTTGCCCAGATGGCAATCGCCATGAAGGCGCAACGACTGCACTGAAGAGGCCTGGTCGAAAGCTCTTGCCACGCTCCCGAGTGCGGCGTCGGCGGCCTGTTGCCAGGACGTGAGTGAATCGAGCGGAATGATCTGTTGTCCCAGCAGCCAATCGCGGCTGGCCGAGCCCATCGTCGCCACGTCCAATGTACTGCGGAACGCGAACCTTCCCTGCGCGGCGATGCTGTGCAGACGTCCGATCAGACGACCGATCCATGTCAGGACCGACATGTCGCCAAACTCAGGCGCTCGCCCGGACAACCGTTGGGCAACGCTGAAGCGAAACGGCCCGTGTGGCGTGTCGAAGCGCGCAAGCGTGGGGGTCAATAGGGTCAATGAACTCGCTTCCCGTGCCTCGGCGCAGATTGCCAACGGCCAAGCCGGCGCAACCGGCAACTCGGCAGCGGCGAGTTGTTCGACGAACTGGTGCTCTTCCGCGATCTGCGGGTCGCTCCACCGATCCGGTCGATAGAACTTCGTGACGACGACCCGCCCGTCGTCCAGGAACACCTGATAGACCCGGTTCTCATACGAATTCAACTGGATCAAGCGGCCGTCACCCTGCAAGCCGACGCAAGCCAATGCATCCAGCACGCAGTCGGGCTCCAAGCCAGAGAACGGCGTGGCTTGATGTTCTTTTCCGGCGGTATCGGGTTTCATGGAAGGCATGGTAAGCCCGCCACCTTGGGGTTCGCAGGCGAGATGACTCCGTGCCGCCATCATCATGACGCACGGCGCCCGTTTCACCTTGCCACGGTCACTGGAGCCTTGGCGCCGGGCAGCCGGTGCCAGGTCGCGCAAAGACGCCTGCGTTCAATGATGAGTGGGGCGCACCGCCGTGGGCGTGTCGATCACCACGCCGGCGATCTCATCATCGTTTTCGCCGCCTGCATGAGTACTCACGCTGCTCTGGGCAAGCGAGACGGGTGCATCCGGGGCGAGGCCTCCAAATTCGCTTGGACCGAAGCCCTCAACACGGCTGTCTGGGGCGAAGAACGAATCCTGGAACAAAGAAGAGTCTTGCCATAGTGCGGTGCGTTCGGCGCGTCGACTTGCAACCGCGCTGGTGAGGTTGGCGCTGGCGCTCGTCAGACGATGGGTCGGATGGCCATTGGACAACGGGCCACGAACCGCGCCGCCGCCTTGGGGGACCAGCAACTGGAGCTCGGCGACCGAGGGAAGATGTTCCAGTGGGCAGCGCATGTACCGCACTCGACAGGCTGTCAGCACCGAGTGCTTGATCAACTGTGCGCGACGCGAAATGCCGCGTTCGGTGTCCAAATCAACGGCGGCCAGCACCCGGCCATTGGCGCTGCAGACAGCGAAGGTGACATGGATAGAGCCCAGCAGATCGAACCAGAATTTGGTTTCTGCAGGGTTGCTGGGCTGGCAGAACCGCACGAGCGGAAGCTTGGACAAGACGATGTGGTGCGGCAAGGCCTCACGCAGAAGCCGGTACACCCTTCGCTCTTCGGTGGAGAACACCGGACGCGGTGTCAACGTCCACTCTGCCGGAAGCGGGACGGACGACCTTTGTTTGCGAACCTGCATCGCCCACAACATCAACGCGATGACCAGCAGGCCCAGTGCCGCCAGCGCGACCATCCACACGAGTGTCTGCATTTCTAACAGCGCAATACCGAAGATCGAACGCGCACATCGCCATTCGATGAGCTCAGGCTGCTAACTGTAGCGGATCGTGCGGTTCCGGCCGGACTTTCGGCGCGGCGACAAAGGCGACTGTCAGTCTGTGCCGAAGCGGCTGTCGATCGGCCCCGTTGATGCGCTGTCCAGGGATGCCTCAGGATCTGTCAGGCGAGCGTGCACCTTGATCCTGTAGTCGATCTCGGCGGCATGTTGCTCAACCACTTCGCCGATCCGCGACGCAATCGTGTCCGGTGGCAGTTCCAGCCAAGCCTCGGATTCCGCGCCGTACCGTTCGACCTTCGCGCCGAGGTTTCGCGCAATCTTCAACATAGCGTTGTTTTCGCTCAGCGCATGGATGAACAGCCGCTTGACGCCTCGGTTACGCGCATGAAGCATCGCGTGCTCGAACAAGCGATGACCGAAACCGCGGCCCCGCGCCTTGGCGAGAACCGAAACGCCGAATTCCGACCCCATTGGAACGTCCGTTTGGCCCTGGTGTGCGAGGTGCGCTACAGCCACCAATTCAAGCCGGCGGTTGAAGATGCCGAACAGTTCGTCGCGGTCAAAATCAAGAATATCGACATACTTGGCGATCTGCCCATCGGACGCCGGGAAACCGAATCGAAGGTAGCGGTCACTTGCGTCCAGCGCCATGAGATGTTGGCAAAGTTTCTCCCGATGCCGCGGTCCCAGCGAGCGGATTGGGACCCAGACCCATTTCCGGGTGCCTTCTTGCGGCAAGGCAGGCTCGTGTTGAGCGGGCTGGGCCGCGTCACCTGACTCACGGACTTCATCTACAGCTGGCGCGATCAGTTCGCTCAAATCGGTCATCATTCACTCCTTCGCACACTAGGGTAAACACTAGTTTACAGGCGTTGAATGGGTCGATCCCTCTAGGAATCCGGGGCCGCGAAAAGGCCGCGCTGGCCACCCTGTCGACGGATGAAGTCCTGGCAAGCTGGGCGCTGATATACTCGCGGGCTTTCCCGAAACATGCCCAGGGAAAACTCACGGCGCGAGCCGTGATCGGCTCGTTGCGAGAGCCCGCCATTTCGAGAAGCGGGTCTGAGTGACGGGCAGTGAATGGGCAGGCAAACCAGAGTGAACACATGACCACCTTCAGTGCCAAACCGGCCGAAGTGACGCATGAATGGTTTGTGATTGACGCGACCGACAAGGTTCTCGGAAGGGTAGCCAGCGAAGTTGCCCTCCGGTTGCGCGGCAAGCACAAAGCCATCTATACGCCTCACGTCGACACGGGCGACTTCATCGTCGTAGTCAACGCCGAAAAGATCCGCGTCACAGGCAACAAAGCCAATGACAAGGTCTATTACCGCCATTCCGGATTCCCTGGCGGAATCCACGCCACCAAGTTCAAGGACATGCAGGCCCGTCATCCGGGTCGAGCGCTGGAAAAGGCCGTCAAAGGCATGCTCCCGAAAGGCCCGCTCGGTTATGCAATGGCCAAGAAGCTGAAGGTGTATGCGGGCGCAAACCACCCGCACACTGCCCAGCAACCTAAAGTTCTTGAGCTGTAAGGAGTGGCGATGATTGGAAATTGGAACTACGGAACCGGTCGCCGCAAATCTTCGGTGGCGCGTGTGTTCATCAAGAAGGGCACCGGCAAGATTCTCGTCAATGGCAAGTCCGTTGAACAGTATTTCGGCCGCCAGACTTCGATCATGGTGGTCCGCCAGCCACTGGTGCTGACGGCCAACGATGCTGTCTTCGACATCAAGGTCAACGTTCAAGGTGGCGGGGAATCCGGGCAAGCCGGTGCAGTTCGTCATGGCATCACGCGAGCCCTGATTGACTACGATGCGGCACTCAAGCCCGATCTGAGCCGTGCCGGGTTCGTGACCCGAGACGCCCGTGAAGTCGAGCGCAAGAAGGTCGGTCTGCACGGCGCGCGTCGCCGTAAGCAATTCAGCAAACGCTGATCGGCAGAGCACCCGTTCACTGGAGACTGGGGCCCCTTGGCGCCCCTTCTCCAGTGGTTCGAGGTTTCGGCGCCTGCCTAAAATGGAAATTCGCTGGTTGCGCCCGCGCTCACCAATGAATCCTTTTCTTTTTACTCCAATGTGTTGCCGACCTGCGGTCGAGCTGGGTGGCTGCACGCTGCTGCGTAGGCGGGCCGCATAGTGCGCTGGAAGCTGCTGCGCCGCAGGCTGTCCGTCAGCGCACCGCGCATGATTGTTCGCAGCCATCTGCCATGGCCGTTGCGCTGGGCCGTCATCGCATTGATGTTCGGATTTTCAGCGGCCTTGTCGCTTTGGGCGTTCGAACTTGGCAAGGATATCGCCGGCCTGGACCGGACTGCCAAGACCGAATTGGCTGAATTGCGCACCGAGGTGTCCCGCCTGCGCGAAGAGAGTGAAAAGGCGCTTTCGACCGCGAATATCGCTGAGAGCTTGCTGAAGACGGAAAAGGCCGCGCAGGAAACTCTGGTACAGGATCTTCGACGCCTGGAGACCGAAAACGTCAGTCTGAAGAACAGCTTGGGCTTTTTCGAACGACTGCTTCCGGCGAATGCAAAAGCAAACTCGGGCCTGGTGATCCGTGGACTGCAGGCCGAGGTGAAGACTGCTGGCAACGTGAAGTATCAGATGTTGCTGATGCAACCGGGCAGATCCACCGCGGAGTTCAACGGTCGGTATGAAGTCACGCTGGCTGGGCAGCTCGATGGCAAACCGTGGCGCTGGGCGCAACCCGCTGGCGTTCACGCGCTTCAATTGAAGCAATACTTGAGGGTGGAAGGTACGATCGATCATCCACCCGCAGCTGTCGTGGAAACGATGTCGGTGAAGGTGACCGACAAGTCGGGAACCATGAAGATCTCGGAATCGGTCAAGCTCTGAACTCGCTGGCTTCGTCGCCGGTGCTCAAAGGAGAACTCCAATGTTCGGAAAGAAGACGCAGCCGCCCATCGGCACATTGATCGGCGAAGGGACCGTGATTAGGGGTGAAATTCGTTTCTCGGAAGGCCTTCGCATCGACGGCGAAATCATTGGTGATGTGGTCGCTTCGGGCGAGCAGCCAAGCATCCTGGTGATCAGTGAGAAAGCCCGTGTCACCGGCAAGGTCAAGGCCGGTCATGTGATCATCAACGGGTTGATCATGGGTCCCGTGCATTCCGACGACCTGTTGGAACTGCAGCCCAAGGCGTCCATCATTGGTGATGTGCGCTACGAAGTGCTTGAAATGCATCAAGGGGCGACGATCGATGGCGAACTGAAGCCGCTCAAGTCGGACGAGCGCCCGGCGCTGAAGTTGGCAACGCCGAGTCACGGTTAAGTAGCAAAAAGGCCTGGCCTTGAAGGAGTCGGAACAATGAGTGCAGTCGTGGAAATGAACGTGACCGATCGGTCGCCGATGGCAGAGCCACCGGTGCCTCTGGTCTTCACCGACAGCGCCGCCTCGAAAGTCAAGGAACTGGTCGACGAAGAGGGCAACCCGGACCTGAAGCTGCGTGTTTTCGTCCAAGGTGGCGGATGCTCCGGCTTCCAGTATGGATTCACCTTCGATGAAGTGGTCAACGATGACGACACCCAGATGAGCAAGAACGGTGTCACCTTGCTGATCGATGCGATGAGCCTGCAATACCTGGCCGGCGCCGAGATCGACTACAAGGATGATCTGCAGGGTGCGCAATTCGTGATCAAGAATCCGAATGCGACCACCACCTGCGGCTGCGGATCGAGCTTTTCGGCCTAGAGCGGCTCGAACGAGACCGGACCAAGCAATTCGGTCTCGCGCTCTCGCAGGTTCTTGCACTACAGGCCGCCGTTGAGGCGGCTTCGTTGTTTCTTGCGGTCACTGCGCCGGATAGAGCGCGCCCAGGATTCGGCCGGCAGGCGCTCCGGTGACCGCAGGAAGATTCCCGGTGCGTCGTTCAAGGAACGCCTGCGCAAGCCACGCGAAGGCACAAGCCTCGACCTGCTCGACCGGCAGGCCGAAATCAAAGCTTGATTTGACAGTCACACCCGGCAGACGCGCCGCCAGGCGGGCCAGGAGATGTCGATTCAAGGCGCCGCCCCCGCAGGCCACAAGCAAACTTGCCTGCGGCACAAAGTTGAGCACATCGCGTGCGCAGACCGTCGCTGTCAGTTCCGCCAATGTGGCCTGAACCTGAACCGGTGCGGGCGGCGGAGAAAGGCTAGCGAGTCGCGAATCGAGCCACGCGGCATTGAACCGATCGCGCCCCGAACTCTTGGGCGGTTGCATTGAGAAGAATGGCTCTTGCAGCATTGACGCGAGCAGTGGTTCGTGCACCCTGCCGCTGGCGGCCCAGGCGCCCTGGTCGTCAAAGCGCGCCCCGGTATGCCGTTGGCACCACAGGTCCATCAGTGCGTTGCCCGGGCCGCAGTCGAATCCGTGCGTCACCACGTTGGCCCGTATCAGCGTCAGGTTGCTGATGCCTCCCAGGTTGAGGACGGCAAGTTCCTGCGCATGGCGACCGAAAATGGCGCAATGGAAAGCGGGTACCAGAGGTGCGCCCTGACCTCCTGCTGCAACGTCGCGACTGCGGAAATCGCACACCACATCGATACCTGACAGCTCGGCCAACAAGGCGGGTGCGTTGAGCTGAATCGTGTAGCCGGTGGCGTCGAACTGCCCTGGCTGGTGGCGAACCGTTTGTCCGTGTGCTCCGATGGCCCTGACCGAGCGGCGATTGACGCCAGCCCCGACCATCAGATCCGCCACGACCTGCGCATACAGCCGCGCCAACGCATTTCCGGCCAGCGCCGCCCGATGCAGCTCATTCGGACCGCTGTGATTCAGATCGAGCAACTCGTCGCGTTTTGATGCTTCGAAAGGCCGGTGAACATGACTCAGCACGCGCATTGACATGTCTGCCTCGGATTGCAGCGAGACAATCACGCCGTCGACACCATCCAGCGAAGTCCCCGACATCAGGCCGATGTAGAGGGAAGACATGGTTGAACGCGCCGTGTTCAGAAGGCGGGAGCTTCGAGCGTCGCCTGGCTACTCGGCCAGCACACCGAGACGGGTTGTCGTTTGAGCCAGGGCAATCTGGCCTTGAACACTTCGGGACCAGGACGCAAACGGACCCCGGTCAGCCGGAGCGAGCAGAACAGGTTCGGCCCACTGAGCCAGTTGGCTCGGATCGCGTTGCAGGCCTGCAACTTTGAACTCGAAATGCAGGTGCGGACCCGTCGCCCAACCGGTCGCGCCGACCGATCCGATGCGCACGCCTTGCTCGACCCTTTGGCCAGCCTTTACGTCGATCTGGCTCAGGTGCGCATAAAGTGTTGAGCGTTCGCTGCCGTGTCGAATCTCCACCACATTGCCATAGCCATTCTTGGCACCGGCAAACTCGACCACGCCTTCGGCGACGGACCGCACTGGCGTGCCGGTAGGTGCGGTGTAGTCAAGACCTCGATGCTGTTGCCACTGTTTCAGGAGCGGATGCATGCGGCCGGAAAACCCCGAGCTGACTCGTGAAAACTCAAGCGGGCTGGCCAGAAACGCGCGCCGCTTGCTTTGCCCATCAAAGCCGTAGTAACCCCCTTTGCCGCGCGAATCTTGATACCACACACCCGTATGGCGACGACCCGCATTGACGAACTCCGCCGCGATCAGGCGGCCCGAAAAGCCCAGCCAGCTCACTGGTTCACCGTCGGCGGTCAGGGCTTCGAAAACGAGTGAAAAGGTGTCTCCCTTGCGCAGGTCGCGGTGAAAGTCCAGGTCGCCCGACAATACTTCGGCCATCTGGCTGGCCACCGCATCCGGCACATTCGCAGTGTCGGACGCGGCAAACAGCGAGGTGATCACCGTGCCACTGCCGACCTTGACCTGGGGTGCGAAGGCCGCAGTCTCAATGGTGGACATCAAGCGGTCGGCGACCCGCTCAATGCGCAGGCGACTGAAATGTGAATTGCTTCTGCTGCGGTCAAGCGCGGCGAAACGCGCGACCAGCTCCAACATTCGGCCCGCTGCATCGGTGCGCACGCGTACCGACTTGCCCGCGCGGCCATCAAACAGGGTCCGACTCAGCACATCGGTGCGCAGAAACTGCGCCGCCAGAGGGTCGGATACGTTCAGGCGGGCGAGCAAGCTTGCCGCCGAATCGCCGAGGCGCGTCACATCATTGCGATAGAACTCCAATGGATGCGCCGCGAGTACTTCAAACTGAGGTCCGACGTCGAGCGGCGTCACCACTTCCGACAACCACCGTTGCTGCGGCGATGTGGGCTCAGGCATGTTGATCGCGACGCCGAACGCGGTCGCCCCGAAGCCCGCCAGAGCCAGCAGCAGCACACCAGCCAGGCTGCGCCGTGGAAAGCCCACGAGGAAGTTCATTGATCGCGATGGCAGCATGGATTGCAGCGTTGTTCGAATTCGTGTTCTCGACGGGTTCACATGGCAAGAGCTTTCGTGGAATGAAGCTCGTTGCGCGGCAAGGGTCAGCAGGACGCCGGAATCAGGCGGCCGGGGGCCCACTAGAATCGCGCCCCGGGGCCGGCTCGCACAGCATGAGCGGGGTGGGTCCACATTAAGGGCCGCTCCAGTATACCCATGCCGAAATTGCGGCTTGCCTCAAATAGCCCCATGATTCCCCACCAACATCCCTTTCAGTGGTCCGCGTGATGAATCCGGTCAGTGACGCAGTGAGCCACGCGATGGCGGTTTCTCGGCGCGGGTGCAGCGAGTTGCTGCCCGAATCCGAATGGCAGGACAAACTGCAGCGGTCCGAGGCGTCTGGAATGCCGTTGCGCATCAAGTTGGGGTTGGACCCCACTGCACCTGACATCCATGTCGGTCACACCGTCGTCCTGAACAAGATGCGCCAGCTGCAGGACCTGGGGCACACCGTGATCTTTCTGATCGGTGACTTCACGACGATGATCGGCGACCCTTCCGGCCGCAATGCCACACGCCCGCCCCTGACGCGCGAACAGATCGAAGCCAACGCGCAAACCTACTACAAACAGGCCAGCCTGGTGCTCGACCCGGCGAAGACCGAGGTTCGGTACAACTCGGAGTGGAGCGACCCGCTCGGCGCGCGCGGCATGATCCAGCTGGCGGCCAAGTACACCGTAGCGCGCATGCTCGAGCGCGACGATTTCACCAATCGAATGAAGGCGGGCACGCCGATCAGCGTGCATGAGTTGCTCTATCCGCTGATGCAAGGCTACGACTCGGTCGCCCTGCGCAGCGACCTTGAACTCGGCGGGACCGACCAGAAGTTCAATCTGCTCGTCGGCCGCGCTTTGCAAACCGAATACGGTCAGGAGCCGCAGTGCATCCTGACCATGCCGTTGCTCGAGGGCCTGGACGGCGTGGAAAAGATGTCCAAGAGCAAGGGCAACACGATTGGTATCACCGAGTCCGCGGAACAGATGTTCGCGAAGGTCTTGTCGATCAGCGATGACTTGATGTGGCGCTATTTCACCCTGCTCAGCTTTCGCTCGGAAACGGACATTGCAAAGCTGCGCGCGGAAGTTCAGGCCGGGCGCAACCCGAAAGAAGCCAAGGTGCTGCTCGCGAAGGAGATCACCGCCAGGTTCCACAGCGCCGCTGCGGCCGAGGCGGCTGAACTCGACTTCCACCACCGGGCGCGCGGTGGTGTGCCCGACCGGATTGTCGAAGTCTCATTGCAGGGCGCGCCGTTGGGCATCGGCGCCCTGTTGAAACAGGCCAACCTCGCGCCGTCGGGCAGCGAGGCGCTGCGCCTGGTGGACCAGTCGGGGGTGCGCATTGACGGCGTCGTCGTCAGCGACAAGGGCCTCAAGCTCGGGCCGGGCACCTTCGTAGTCCAGGTTGGCAAACGCAAGTTCGCCCGAGTCACGGTTGCCGCATGAATTTTTGCCGCCGAACTTGGTTCCTGGCGCTGGTATCGCTGCATGCAACCGCCTGGGCCGGTGTTTCCCCCTCCGAGCAGGCTCGCATCGATCGCCTGATTGCGTTTGTCGAAACGCGCAAGGGTGTCACCTTCATTCGCAATGGCAACGACTACTCCTGCGAAGACGCTGCCAAGTTCATGCGCGGCAAGATGAAGATGATGGGCGGTGATGTGTCCACCGCCCAGCAATTCATCGACCAGATTGCATCGAAGTCCAGCACCACCGGGCAGCCCTATCTGGTGCGTTTCACCGATGGCAAGACCCAGCCGGTGGCCAAATTCCTGGGTGACGAGTTGATGCGAATGGACGGCAGGTAGAGGCGCCAGTACCCTGGCTTGAAAGCCGCTTCGGCCCTGCCGATCACCCTTCGCAGCGGAGCAGCAAATTCACCCAGGCGAGACACGTCATGCCGACGGTTGCGCCCATTGCAAGGGCAACATCATTGAGGTGGCTGATCTGACCCCCCTCCAGCGTTGAACGCGCGTTGCCAATGCAGGCGCTGGTGTGCGCCACCGCTGCTGCCGCAATGCCGGGGCCCTGCAACATTGCCAACGCCGCGATTCCGGCGTTGTCTTTCCCAACGCCCGCATCATTGAACACGATTGCATCGCCACCAGCGAGCAGTGCGTAGCGCCCTGAACTCACGCCGCCATGCGAACCGCAGACGATCACTGCCCCCTTCGAACCCGCCGGGGCCTCCGTGATGCTGTCAACCAGCAACAGATGCCTTCGATTCACTCGGTCGCGTCACCCATCGACGGCACCAGGGTCCGAGCGGCTGCGTTGATGCCAAGCGGCCGCTTCGCGGCGTTCACTCTCGCCCGGTTTTAGTCGGCGTATTGGCCAGCCGCCTTGATTACCGGACCCCATTTGTTGATCTCGGCCTCGACGAATTTCTTGTGTTCGGCGCCGCCCAATCGCGCGTCGGTGATCACAACCGCTCCCAGGGCCTCCTGCCGCTTGATGAACTCCGGGTCTTTCAGCGCTGTCCGCAGCGCGGCATTGACTTTGTCGAGCACCGCCTTGGGCGTTCCTTTGGGCGCGTACAGGCCGTGCCAGATCGACACGTCGAAGCCCTTGAGGCCAGCCTCCTGAAGCGTCGGCAGGTTCTTCAGTGCCGGCGTCGTAAGCCGCTTGGTGGTGGTGACCGCGTAGGCCTTCACCTTGCCGGCTTCGATCTGGCCGGTGGTGTTGGTGGTCTGATCGCACATCAAGTCCACCTGGCCACCGAGCAAGTCATTCATCGCCGGCGCCGTGCCCTTGTAAGGCACGGTCTGCATGTCGATCTTGACGGCGCTTTGGAACAGCAACCCGCACAGGTGCGAGGCGGCTCCCAGCCCCGCATTGGCCAGGTTGACCTTGCCCTTGTTCGCCTCCAGCCACTTGGCCAGTTCGGCATAGTTGTTGGCGGGCAGGCCGGGTTTGCCGATCAGCGTCATCGGCACTTCGTTGACCATGCCGAGGTACTCGAAATCGTCAAGGGTCTTGTACGGAAGGTTTCGGTACAGCGCCGGCGAGGTTGACATCCCGATATGGTGCAGCAGCAAGGTGTAGCCATCAGGCGCGGCCTTCGCCGTCTTGCCGGCACCCAAGGTGCCCCCGGCGCCGCCGACGTTCTCCACAATGATGGGCTGGCCGCCCAGAGGCTTGCGCAAAGCTTCGCCCAGGTCGCGCGCCACTTTGTCGGTGGGGCCGCCAGCCGTGAACGGCACGATCAGGGTGATCGGCTTTTCGGGGTATTCGGCCAGTGCAAAGCCCGACACCAGCGAGGCAAGACTCAGAATCAAGAGACGTTTCATAGCGGAGTTCCTCCTGGGAATGGATCGATTGAAAGTGGCATTGTCGGTGCTCGGAGCGACAGCTCGTTCAGACCGGCCTGAACAGGATGCTTGATAGGGCCGCTGCATTGGCGTGCCTCATTGATAGCGGCGCGCGTCGTCGATCACCTTGCCGTCGTTGGGCAGGCTGCCCGGAGCGCAAAGCACGACCTCGCCACGCAATTTGGTCACGTCGCGAATCGAATCGGCAAGGCGCATTGCCAGGCCGTCGGTGGCCCCATCCGTTTCTACATGCAGTGTCATGCGGTCATTCGCCATCTCGCCTTCGATCACCAGCCGTGCGCGGCCCACTTCGCTGTAACGCCGCACCACCTCGGCGACCTGGCTGGGGTGAACGAACATGCCGCGAACCTTCGCCGTCTGGTCAGCCCGGCCCAGCCAGCCGCGGATTCGCTGGTTGGTTCGGCCACTCGGGCATTGCCCGGGAAGAATCGCCGACAGGTCGCCGGTGCCGAAGCGGATGAGCGGGTAGTCGAGGTTCAACGAGGTCACAACAATTTCACCGACTTCACCGTCGACCACCGGGTCACCGGTCCCCGGCCGGACGATTTCGACAATCACGCTTTCGTCGAGCACCAGGCCCTCGCGCGCCCGCGTTTCATATGCCACCAGGCCGAGATCAGCGGTGGCGTAGCTTTGGTAGCCTTCGATGCCGCGCTCGCGCAGCCAATCGCGCAGGCTCGGCGGGAACGCCTCGCCGCCCACCAGTGCCTTGCGCATCGAAGTCGGGGCGGCGCCGAGTTCGGCCGACTTTTCCAGAATGATCTTCAGGAAACTCGGCGTGCCGATGTAGCCCGCCGGCCTGAGTTCGGCGATCGCCTGGACCTGCATCTCGGTCTGTCCCACGCCGGCAGCAAACACTGTGCAGCCGACGGCATGGGCGCCGGTTTCCATCATTGAACCGGCGGGGGTGAAGTGATAGCTGAAACTGTTGTGGATCAGGTCACCGGCGCGAAACCCGGCGGCGAAGATCGCGCGGGCCATGCGCCAGTAGTCGGCGGCGTGGCCTTCGGGTTCATAGATGGGCCCGGGCGAGCTGAACACGCGCAGCGCACCGCGCCGGCTCGCCCAGCCGATTGTCGAAAAGCCGCCGAACACATCTTTTCTGACGTGGGCTCTTTGCTTTTCCATCAATTCCGGCTTGCGGACGACCGGTAAGCGAGCCAACGCCGCCCGGCTGTTGATGGCCTGTGGTTCCACATCGCGCAGGCTTGAAGCGAATGCGCTCGCCTGCGCCTTCGCATGCGCCACCTGGGCCGGCAGGCCGCGCATCAGCGCCGCCTCGCGGTCCGCCGGCGCGCGAGTCTCCAGGGTGTCGTAATGTTCGTTCGTCATCATTCAGTCGTCGTCACCGCGGCTGGCGCGCCGCTTCGCGTCATCGACCAGCTTGCGTTGTTGCGCTGGGGTTGCAATGGGGTAGCGATCGAACCCGGACCCGCCGGGCTTTTTCAGATCGACCGACACGCTGCCCTGCTCGTCATGAAAATGCAGGAAAGCCGCGCCTCGAACATGGAAGATGCCGGGCTTCACTTCCTTCAGGCCCTTGATCTCGCGCAACTGGCGCAGCAGGGGCAGCAACGGCTCCAGCGCCTTGGCGTCGGCATGGGCCATGCGCGAACCCTCCGCTC
>JANNKS010000605.1:0-2314 GCA_031396425.1 Rhizobacter sp.
TCGCACGACCGGCGGCTGGCCGACACGATGTTGCGCCAGCTCAAAGCGGCTGATCTGATCGTGATCAACAAGGTCGACCTGTGCGACGGCGCGCAGCGCAGCGAGCTGCGTCGTTGGGTCGGTTCTGTCGCTTGCTCGGTGATGCAGTACGAAACGGAACGCGCTGACGTGCCGGTCCCGCTGCTCAGTGGCCTGGAGTTGACCGACGCACCGCTCGGCCGCGCCGACGATGCAACCGGCTGCGCGCGGCATGCGCACGAACCCATGCACCTGCACGACGACCCCGCGCACGGCGCCCTGTTCGACACCTGGTCGTGCCGGCCGGCAGGCACCTTCGAGCCGCAGGCGCTGCGCGCCTGGCTGAACGCGCCGCCACCCGGCCTGTTGCGGCTCAAGGGCCTGCTGCGCACCGCTTCAACCGGCGCCGGCACCGGTTGGTCCGAACTGCAGTTCTCGGGCCGGCACGGCACGTTGCGCAACAGCGCGGCGCCAGGCAACGGCGCGGCGCTTGTGGCGATCGCGCTGCGCGGCCAGTTGCCGACGGCGCAGCTCAGCGCCTATTTCGAGCCGGCCGGGGTTCGCGGCTGAAGACCGCGCCGCGCCGCTTTGTCGCGGCCCGAGCACCCGGGCAAGCCCGCATCGTCGCAGGCGGTCGGCTCTGCTAGCCTCATCGGCTCCCGCCCCAAAACATTGGAGACATTGGCATGATGGAAGCTCGCCGGTTCATCCGGAATCGCATGGTCCTGCCTGCCGCGCTTGCGCTGGGCAGTTCCCTGGTCGTCGCCCAGCCGCTGCCCCAGGCGTCGCCCGAATCGGTCGGCATGTCGTCGGAACGCCTCCAGAAAATCACCAACGCGCTGCAAGGCGAGGTGAGGGACAAGAAACTGCCGGGTGCCGTGGTGATGGTGGCGCGCAAAGGCAAACTGGTGTACTCGCAGGCCGTGGGCGATGTCAGCAGCGGCGGCGGCGCGATGAAGGCGGATTCGATCTTCCGAATCTATTCGATGACCAAACCGCTCGTGTCGACCGCATTGATGATGCTGGTCGAAGACGGCAAGGTGCAGCTCACCGACCCGGTATCGAAATTCCTGCCGAGCTTCAAGAGCCCGATGGTCAGCGTGCCAACGCTCGACCCGGTATTCCACGGCGTGAGCTTCAAGCTGGTGGCGGCGAACCGCGAGCCGACGATTCAGGACCTGCTGCGCCACACCTCGGGCATCGCCTACGGCGAGCTGACGCGAAATACCTTGGTGCGCGAAGCCTACGTCAAGGCCAGCGTCTACAAACCCACGCTCGACTTCGACGCGCGCGAACTGCCCGGCGAGCAGCAGGCTGAACAACTCGGCAAGGCGCCACTGAGCCAGCAACCCGGCACGACCTGGGAGTACAGCCTGTCGGTCGACGTGCAAGGGCGCGTGGTCGAGGCAGTGTCCGGCAAGCGCCTGGGCGATTTCCTGCAGGAGCGCCTGTTCAAGCCGCTCAAGATGGCCGACAGCGGCTTTTCCGTGCCTGCCGGCAGCGCAGCGCGGCTGGCCGAACCCTTTGCGAAGGATCCGCTCACCGGTGTCGACAACAAGTTGATCGACGTCAGCAAGCCGCCGGGCAACGACTCGGGCGGCGCGGGCGGCGTGAGCACGGCGGGCGACTACCTGCGTTATTGCCAGGCGATGCTCAATGGTGGGCAGCTCGACGGCGCGCGCATCCTGTCGCGCTCGACGGTGACGCTGATGACCTCCGATCACCTGGGCAGCGCCATCAATGTGACTGCCAACCCGGGCCAGCTGTTGCTCGGCAGTGCGGGCTACACCTTCGGGCTGGGTTTCCTGGTGCGCCAGGCCGACGGTATGGCCGGCGTGCACGGCTCGGCGGGTGAATTCACCTGGGCAGGTTACGCCGGAACCTACTTCTGGGCCGAGCCCAAAGAGCAGATTTGCGCGGTCTACATGACGCAGGCGCCGAGCCCGTTGCGCGCTTCGTACCGACGCATGATGAAAGACCTGGTGTCGCAAGCGCTGGTCGACTGATGCTCCATGAAGATTCGCGAAATCGCCGGCGGCCTCCAATTTCCTGAAGGGCCGGTCGCGTTGAGCGACGGTTCGGTGCTGCTGGTTGAAATCGCGCGGGGCTGTTTGAGCCGGGTGACTTCGGAAGGTCGCATCCAGGTCATCGCACAACTTGGCGGCGGCCCGAATGGCGCGGCGATCGGCCCCGACGGCGCGGTGGTCGTCTGCAACAACGGCGGCTTCGCGTGGCACACCGAGAGCGACGGCTGCCACCGGCCGATCGGCCAGGCGCCCGACTATTCGGGCGGGCG
>JANNKS010000461.1:0-9461 GCA_031396425.1 Rhizobacter sp.
ACAAGCTTGTCCAGCATTTGTGAGTCGCCAAAATCGAGCCTAAACGAACCATTGTTTTGTCCGAGTTTGGTGTAATCAACCAATCGCACTTTGAATGAAGTTGACAGGTCTCCATCAAAGGCATATTTATCCCAAACGCCAATTCCTGAAAACAAAGAAGTCGAAAATTGGTCGATCCTCTTGCAAGCTCTCACGGAACTGGGCCGGCATGGGCAGTTTACCGGTGCTTGGCTCGCGGCGCGCCTTTCCGGTGCCAAGGCGTGGCTGCACATTCAGGATTTCGAAATCGATGCGGCCTTTGAGTTGGGGCTTCTGAAGCAACCATTCCTGCGCCGCTGTGCCCAGTTCGCCGAGCGGCGCCTGATGCGCCGCTTCGATGCGGTTTCGACCATTTCGCGTCGCATGTTGCGACAGCTTGCGGCCAAGGGCGTTGCGTTGCAGCACACCGAGACCTTGCCCAACTGGGTTGACCTGTCGCTCGTGCGCCCGATCCCGTGTTCGGGCGAAATGCGTCGGCGGCTGAACATCACGCAGGGGCAGACGGTCTGCCTGTTTTCCGGCACGATGAACCGCAAGCAGGGGCTCGGCGTGATGATCGACGCGGCACGTTCACTACAGCACGATGCGAGTCTCGCGTTTGTGCTGTGCGGCAATGGCGAGATGCGGCCGGAACTGGAGTCGGCTGCCGAGGGGCTTGCCAATGTTCGCTTCCTCGACCTCCAGCCCGCGGACAAGCTCAACGAACTCTTGAATATGGCCGACATCCATGTCTTGCCGCAGCTTCGCGGCGCGGCAGATCTGGTGTTGCCGTCCAAACTCGTTGGCATGCTGGCCTGCGGCCGGCCGGTTGTCGCTGCCGCGCTGCCGGGCAGCGAGATCGCATCGATCGTGATCGGTTGCGGCATCGTGGTCGCCCCTACCTGCGCACCGGCGACCTGGGTTTCCTGCGCGGCGGCGAACTGTTCGTGAGCGGACGCCTGAAGGACTTGATCATCGTGCACGGCCGCAACCATGCGCCGCAGGATATCGAATGGTCGGTGCAGCACACCAGCCCGGCGCTGCGCGCCGGCTACGGTGCAGCGTTCTCGGTGCCTGGCACCGACGGCGAGGTGCTGGTCGTGGTACAGGAAGTCGAGCGCGGCGTCGACAGCGCCGAGTTCGACACGCTGGTGCGCGGAATTCGCCGCGCCGTCGCCGACGAGCATGACCTGCCAGTGCACGCGGTGCTGCTGATTGGCGCGGGCACGGTGCCACGCACCACCAGCGGCAAGATCAGGCGCCAGAGTTGCCGCCAGGCGTATCTCGACGCAACGCTGCAGGTGCTGCGACCCGACGTGCTTGCGGATGAGCCGGCACCCACGGCAGCGCTGGACTTCGGGCCCGAACTGCGCTCCATCGCCGACCCTGCCCAGCGCCTTGCATCGATCGAAAGCGGCCTGGTGAATCTGGTGGCCCGGTTTGCGCGCCGCCGACCGCAAGACATCCGACTCGACGCTTCCGCCGTCGAATCCGGCCTGGATTCGTTGTCGACCTTCCGGTTGCTGCAGTCGCTCGAATCCCAGCTCGGCCTGACGCTGCAGGCAGCGCGCCTGCTCGGCGAATCGAGCCTCGCCGGCGTGGCCGGCGTGATCGCCGAGCTGCTGGCCCAGCCGGCCGCGGCGGGCCTGACGATCACGCGTCTGTCCGACGGAGAGCGCGGCGATGTGCTGCCGCTGTCGGCAGCGCAGCAGCGCATGTGGTTCTGGCAGGCCATGGCGCCCGAAATCGCGCTCTACACCGTCACCACGGCGCTCGCGATGCGCGGCGCGCTCGATGAAGCACGGCTGCAGGCCGGCCTCACGGCCTTGATGCAGCGCCACCCGATCCTGCGCAGCCGCTGGGTCAGCGTCGACGGCCAGCCGATGCAGCGCGTCGATCCGGCGCAAGGCTGGCAGATGGCGCGCATCGACCTGAGCCCGCAAGGCACGAGCGCGGCGGCACACGAATTCGAACGCCTGGCGGCGCAGGAAGCATCGCGGCCGCTCGATCCGGCCCGCGAGGCCCCGATGCGAGCAACCCTCGTCACGTTGGGGCGCGACGAGCACCGCCTGTTGTGGACGCTGCATCACAGCGTGTGCGATGGCTGGTCGATCGAGTTGCTGCTTGACGAACTGGGCCGGCTGGTCGCGGCGGCGCCCGGACCCGTTGCGGCAACGCGGCGGCCGCTCGACTACCTCGACTACGCGAGCTGGGAGCCGACCTGGCTGGCGAGCGGCCTGCGAGAGCGCGAGCTCGCCTACTGGAAGCGCACGCTCGCCGACGCGCCGCCGACACTGGCGCTGCCCACCGATCACCCGGCACCGGCGCAGCAGCGCTATCGCGGCGCCAGCCTCGCGGTGTCGCTGGCTCCCAACCAGGTCAGCGCCTTGCGCCGGCTCGCCAATGACACCGGATCGACGCTGTTCATGGCATTGCTGGCGTCGTGGCAGGTATTGATGCAGCGCTACAGCGGCGAGACGAGCGTTGTCACCGGCTCGGTGATCGCGAATCGCGACCGCAACGACCTGGCCCAGGTGGTGGGCTACTTCGCCAACACGCTTGCGCTGCGCACCGATTTCCATGCATCGATGACGATTGCGGATCTGCTGGCGCAGGTGCGCGACCGGGCCCTCGGCGCCATCGATCACCAGCACGTGCCGTTCGAAGAGGTCATCGAAGCGCTGCACCTGCCGCGCGCGGGCGGCCGCACACCGCTCGTGCAGACCATGGTCGTTCTGCAAGCGGCGGCCGAAGCGCTGCCCGACTGGGGCCCGCTTCGCGTGGAGCGCCTGCCGCTGGCCAGCACACTCGCGAAGTTCGAGCTCACGCTCGAGTTGCAGGAACACGGCGAGGCGCTGCGCGGCGCGATCGAATACGACACCGACCGGTTCGAGCCCGCCACCATCGCGCGCCTGGCCGGCCACTGGCTCACGCTGATCGAGTCGATGTGCGGCGATGCGTCGCGACCGGTGTCGCGCCTGACGCTGATCGACCCGGCCGAGCTGGCCCGGCTGCTTGCGCTGGGCAGCGCCGCGCCGTCGTTCGAGCCGGTGCAGCGCCTCTTCGAACAGCAGGTGCAGCGCACCCCGCACGCGGTCGCCGCGGTTGGCGGCGACGAACGGCTGAGTTACGAACAGCTGAACCAGCGCGCGAACCGGGTCGCGCACGCGTTGCGCGGCCTTGGCGTGGCCGGCGAGGTGCGGGTCGCGATCTGCATGGAGCGCTCGCTCGAAACCCTGGTTGCGCTGTGGGGCACGCTCAAGGCCGGCGGCGCGCTGGTCCCCATCGACGCCGAGTTGCCACCCGATCGCATCGCCTTCCAGTTGCTCGACACCGCAGCGCCGATCGTGTTGACGCAGGACAAGCTGCTGCGCCGCCTGCCCGACATCGGCACGGGCGCGCTGCGCCACGTGCTCTGCCTCGATCCGCAGGCGCCCGTCCTGACCCAGGGCCGCGACGATGACCCCACCTGGCACAGCGCGGCCAACGATCTGGCCTACGTCATCTACACGTCGGGTTCGACCGGACGCCCCAAAGGCGTGATGCTCGAACACGCCGGGCTGCGCAACCACCGCGACTGGTTGTGCAAGCAGGTTTCACTCACCGCGTCGGACCGGGTGCTGGGATTGACCTCGATCGGCTTCGACGCCAGCCTGGTCGAGCTCGTGCACCCGCTGACGTGTGGCGCCAGCGTCGTGCTCAGCGCGCCCGGGTTGGGGCGCGACACCGAGGCGCTGGCCGCGCTGCTGCAAGCGCGCGACATCACGCTGCTGCAGATGGTGCCGTCGGCGCTGCGCGCGCTGCTCGGCGAACCGGGCTTCGCTGCCGGCCGGCTGCGCAGCCTGATCTGCGGCGGCGAAGCGCTCGACGAGGCGCTCGCCCGAGGTCTGTCGGAGCGACTGCCCGGCTGCGTGATCGGCAATTTCTACGGCCCGACCGAATGTTCGATCGACGCGCTGCACTGTGAATGGCCGGTGCGCAGCACGGCGAGCGGCGTGGTGCCGATCGGGCGGCCGGTCAGCGGCATGCAGTGTCTGGTGCTCGACGCGCACGGCATGCCGGTACCGCCCGGGGTGGCGGGCGAGTTGCACATCGGTGGCATCGGCCTGGCGCGCGGCTATCTGAACCGTCCCGAACTGACCGCCGAGCGCTTCATCGCGCATCCGTTCGTGCCCGGCCAGCGCTTGTACCGCAGCGGCGACCTGGCGCGCGTGGGCAATGACGGGCAGTTCGAGTTTCTCGGCCGACTCGACGCGCAGGTCAAGATCCGCGGCCACCGGATCGAGCTCGGCGAAATCGAAGCCGCCCTGCACGCGCAGGCCGGCGTCCAACAGGCGGCCGTCGTCGTCGATTCGGCGCAGCCGACGCGGCCGCGTCTGGTCGCCTTCGTCGTCGCCGCGAGCGCCGATCCGCAACCGCTGCAACGCGCGCTCGCGCAGCAGCTGCCCGAGTACATGGTGCCGGCAGCGTTCGTGTTCCTGCCCCAATTGCCGGTTCTGGCGAACGGCAAGGCCGACCGCAAGGCACTGGAGCAACGCGCCGCCGAACAGACCGCTCAGCGCGCGTTCGAAGCGCCGCAGGGTCCGACCGAAATCCTGCTCGCCGACGTGTGGCGCGAGCTGCTGGCAGTCGAGCGCGTCGGCCGCACCGACAACTTCTTCGAGCTCGGCGGCCACTCGCTGCTGGCGATGCGGCTGATTTCGCGCCTGCGCACGCAGGCGCGCATCGAGCTGCCGCTGCGCACCCTGTTCGACACGCCGACGCTGGCCCAGCTGTCGGCGCAGATCGACAGCCTGCAAGGTGAGCGCCATGCCGCCGCCGCGATCCCGCGCGCGCCGACGCTGCCCGGGACCACTTTGTCGGCGCCCCTCACGACGGCCCAGCAAGGCCTGTGGATTGCAGACCGGCTCGACGCCGGCGGCGCCGCCTACAACGTCGCGCATGCGCTTCGACTGCGCGGCCAGCTCGACCTGGCGGCGCTGCGCGCGGCGCTGGATGCGCTGGTGGCACGCCATGACAGCCTGCGCAGTGCGTTCGGCGACAACGGCGGCGTGCCCACCCAGGAGTTCGTGGCGTCGGCCGCGTGGCCTCTGACGGTGGTCGACCTGGCAGGGTTGCCGACGGCCGAGCGCGAAGCCGCGCTCCAGGACGGGCTGCGGCAAAGCGCCGAGTCACGCTTCGACCTGGCCGCACCGCCGCTCGCCCGCGCCCGGCTGTTCCGGCTTGGCGAGCAAGAGCACGTGCTGGCGCTCGCGGTGCACCACATCGTCTGCGACGGCTGGTCGCTCGACGTGCTGCTGCGCGAACTCGCGCTCCAGTACGACGCCGCGCATCGCGGCGCCGCTGCGTCGGTGCAACCGCTGGCGCTGGGCTGGCGCGACCTCGCTCACTGGGAGCAGATGCGCCGCAGCGCGGGTGAGCTCGACGCTGCATTGCCGTACTGGCGCGATCGGTTGCAGGGTCTGGAGCCGACCCGGTTGCCGCTCGACGCCGACGCCACGCCCGGCCGCGCCGAAAACGCCCCTTTCGAGCGCGTGCGTCTGGCTGAAACGCTCGTCGCGCGCCTCGAAGCACTGGCGCGCGACCACAACGCCACCGTCTTCATGCTGGTGCTGACCGCCGTCAAGATGCTGCTGGCACGTCGCACCGGGCGCGACGACGTCGCCATCGGCACCCCGGTGGCAGGCCGGGACCGGCCTGAACTCGAGCCCGTGGTCGGCCTGCTGCTGAACACGCTGGTGCTGCGCACCGACCTCGTCGGCAACCCGTCCTTCATGCAGGCTCTGGGGCGGGTGCGCGCCGGCACACTCGACGCATTCGCGCACCAATCGCTGCCATTCGAACGCTTGGTGGCCGAGCTGGCGCCGCCGCGCGCGCCCGACGAGCAGCCGTTCTTCGACGTGATGGTGAACGCGTTCGGCGCCTGGTCCGATCCACCCGCGTTCGGCAACCTGCAAAGCGAACCGATCGAACTCGCCAGGGTGGCGCCGAAGTTTCCGCTCACAGTCTACCTGCAAGCCGGCACCGGACAGCTCGAGCTGGGTCTGGTGGCGCGCCGTGACCGCTTCTCCGCCGCCGGACTGCACTGTCTGCGCGAACAGCTGCTGCACCTGCTGGAACAGGTGGCCGATCAGCCCGATCGGGCGTTGGCCGACTACTCGCTGGTCACGCCGTCGGCGCGCGCCGTGCTCGCCGACCCGAGTCAGGTGCTGCCGTTGCCGCGCTTCGAATCGGTGCTGCACAGCTTCATCGACCAGGCACAGCGCGCACCCGCGCATATCGCGGTGCGCAACGGCCAGCGGTCCCACGACTACGCGGCGTTGCTGGGCAAAACCCAGTCGCTGGCGCTGCTGCTGCAGCGCGCCGGCCTGAAAGCGCACGACGTGGTGGCGATTTCCGGCCCGCGCTGCTTCGGCGTTGTTGCTGCCATGCTGGCGACGTTGCGCTGCGGCGCGGTGTTCATGCCGCTCGACGGCGCACTGCCGGTGCAACGGCGCCGCACCATGCTGGCCGAAGCCGGTGCGCGCTTCCTGTGTGCGATCGGCGCCGAAGCCGCGCTCGACGACGCCGACTCTCAGGCCGCGTCGCTGCGCACGGTGATGCTCGACCCCGAGCTCGATGAACTGACGGACGCGGGCGCGGCGTCGCGCGTAGCGTTGCCCGAAGTCGTGTGTTCCGGCGACGACCCGGCCTACGTCTTCTTCACCTCGGGCAGCAGCGGCAAGCCGAAGGCGGTGCTCGGCCGGCATCGCGGCCTGACCCACTTCGTCGCGTGGCAGCGCACGCGCTTTGCGGTGACGCCGGCGGATCGTGTTTCGCAACTGGTCGGTCTGTCGTTCGACCCGATGCTGCGCGATGTCTTCCTGCCGCTCACCAGCGGCGCCACGCTGTGCATTCCGCATGAGCGCGATCTGCTCGACCCGCTCGCCTGGATGGCACGCGAACGCATCAGCATCACCCACACCACGCCGACCGTGCTGCAGTCGTGGCTGCAGACGCACCGCGCCGGCGCCGCGCTGCCGCGGCTGCGCTGCCTGTTCATCGCCGGCGAGCCGCTCACCGACACGCTGGTGCAGAGCTGGCGCGCCCGCGCCGGCCACGAAGGCGACCTCATCAATCTCTACGGGCCGACCGAGACCACGCTGGCACGTTGTTTCCATGTCGTCGGCGCGCGCCCCAGCCGAGGCGTCCAGCCGGTCGGCGCGGCGCTGCCCGACAGCCAGGCACTGGTGTTGAACGCGCAAGGCGTGCCGTGCGGCATCGGCGAGGTGGGTGAGATCGTGATCCGAACGCCCATGCGGTCGCTCGGCTACCTCGGCCAGCCGGAGGAGACGGAGCGGCGCTTCCGCCCGAATCCGTGGCGCAACGATGCCGACGACAAGCTCTATTTCACTGGCGACCTGGGCCGTGTGCGGCCGGACGGCGCACTCGAGATCCTCGGCCGCATGGACGACCAGGTGAAGATCCGTGGCGTGCGCATCGAACCCGCCGAAGTGATGGCGGTGCTCGCGCGCCATCCGGCGGTGCGCCAGTGCGCGGTGCTGCCGCGCCCCGGGCCTGACGGATCGACCCAGCTCGTCGCGTATGTGGTGAGCACGGTCACGGTCGGCGCCGACGCGCTGCGCACCCACCTTGCGGCCCAGTTGCCGCCGGCCTACGTGCCGGCGGCTTTCGTCTGGATCGACGAACTTCCCACCCTGCCCAACGGCAAGGTCGACCGCGCCCGCTTGCCCGCAGCGCCGGCCGAGATCGCGGCGTCGACGCAGTGGATGGCGCCGCGCAGCCCGGTCGAGCAGGCGCTGTGGGACATCTGGCGTGAGGTGCTGCACATCGACGGATTTGGCGTCAACGACAGCTTCTTCGCCCTCGGCGGCCACTCGCTGCTGGCGACCCAGGTGCTGGCTCGGGTGCGCGACAGCCTCGGCGTCGAGTTGCCGCTGCGCACGCTGTTCGAAGCGCCGAGCCTGGCGGGCCAGGCCGCGGCGATCGAGCTGCTGCTGCGCCGCGGACCGGATGCCACGGCGACGCTGCCGCCGATCCGCCGTCAGGCGCGCGACGGCCTGTTGCCGAGTTCGTATTCGCAGCGGCGCATGTGGCTCATCCAGCAGTTCAACCCCGAAACGGCGGCCTACAACATGCCGTTTGCGATCCGGCTGCGCGGCGCACTGGACCGCGCCGCCTTCGGCACGGCGCTGCAATGCCTGATCGAGCGCCACGAAGCGTTTCGCACCACGCTGGTGGCACATAACGGCGAGCCGATGCAGCGCATCGTCGCCGCGCTGCCGTCGGCGCTCGAGTTCTTCGATCTGCGAGAGCTGCCCGCACCGGTGCGCGGCGACGCGGCGGCTGACCTGTTGCGCCAGCGCTCGCTGGTCCCGTACCGCCTCGCCCAGGGACCGCTGCATCGCATGCTGATGCTGCAGCTCGATACCGACGACCATGTGTTCTTCTGGTCGATTCACCACGCCATCGGAGACGGCTGGTCGTCGGGCGTGCTGATGCGCGAGCTGGTGCACATCTATCCCGCCCTGCGCCGCGGCGAAGAACCGGCCCTGGAACCCAAGCCGTTCGACTTTGCCGACTACGCCGTCTGGCAACGCGAGGTGCTGCGCGGACCAGTGCTGGAGCGGCAACTCCAGTTCTGGCGCGAGACCGTGGCCGGCCTCGAACCGCTGCCGCTGCCCACCGACCGGCCGCGCCGCCACGCGCATGACGGGCGCGGCCAACGCGTCTCGGCGGTGATCGCGCCGGCGACGCTGGCCGGCATCAAGGCGCTCGCGGTGGAACACGGTGTGACGCCGTTCATGGCGCTGCTGGCGTGCTTCCAGTTGCTGCTTGCGCGCTGCTGCGGCGTGACCGACATCGCGGTCGGCACACCGATCGCGAACAGAACCCAGCGGGCCTCCGAGCAGCTCGTCGGCACGCTCGTGAACACGATCGTGATGCGCACCGAGCTGGCCGGCAACCCGAGCTTCGCCGAGCTGCTGCAGCGCGTGCGCGAAACCGCGCTCGCTGCCTACGCGCACCAGGACCTGCCGTTCGAGGCCTTGGTGGAGGCGCTCGCGTTGCCGCGCTCAGAAGGCGTGGCGCCGCTCGTGCAGGTGCTGTTCAACGTGCTCAACCCGCCGGGCTCGGCGCTGCGCATGGACGGCGTGGAGTTCGAACTGTTCGAGTTCGAAACCGGCACGAGTCAGTTCGACCTGGGCCTGAGCATCGACACCGAAATGTTCGGCGAAGCCCGGCTGTCGTTCGCGACCGCCTTGTTCGATGCCGCCACCGGCGAGCGGTTGCTCGCCAGCTACCTCGGCCTGCTCGACCAGGTGGTGGCCACGCCGCACGCGCTGCTGTCGAGTTACCGGCTTGTCGACGACGCCGCACGCCGCACGCTCGCTGCCCGGAACACCAGCCCGGTGCAGTTGTCAGAGCCACCTGCCGCCCACCTG
>JANNKS010000640.1:0-6591 GCA_031396425.1 Rhizobacter sp.
GCGACCGGGTCACGGTGCTCGACTACGGCAAGCAGATTGCCGAAGGCACGCCGGCCCAGGTGCAAAGCAACGAGAAGGTGATCGAGGCCTACCTCGGCGCCGGGCACAAAGCGCATTGAACAAGGCGAATCGACATGGCCACCACGCTGCTGCAGGTCAACGCGCTGAAGGTCGCCTATGGCGGCATCCAGGCCGTCAAGGGCATCTCGTTCGAGGTGCACGAAGGTGAACTCGTCAGCCTGATCGGCGCCAACGGCGCCGGCAAGACGACCACGCTGAAAGCCATCACCGGCACGCAGGCGGTGGCCGATGGCGACATCCTGTTCATGGGGCGCAGCCTCAAGGGCCAGGGGTCGTGGGACCTGGTCAAACAGGGCCTGGTGATGGTGCCCGAAGGGCGCGGCACCTTCACGCGCATGACGATCACGGAAAACCTGCAGATGGGGGCCTTCATCCGCAATGACAATGAAATCGAGGCCGACATCGAAAAGGTGTTCACGATCTTCCCGCGCCTCAAGGAGCGGCGCAGCCAGCTCGCCGGTACGATGAGCGGCGGGGAACAGCAGATGCTTGCGATGGGCCGCGCGCTGATGGCACGCCCCAAGGTGCTGCTGCTGGATGAACCCTCGATGGGCCTGTCGCCGATCATGGTCGACAAGATCTTCGAAGTGGTCGACAGCATCCACAAGCAGGGCACGACGATCCTGCTCGTCGAGCAGAACGCCAGCCGCGCGCTGCAGCTCGCGTCGCGCGGCTACGTGATGGACTCGGGCGAAATCACGATGAGTGGCGAGGCCAAGGCGCTCTTGAACGATCCCAAGGTCAGGGCGGCGTACCTCGGCGAATAGCGGGTCCGTCGGCGCGGCTGGGCTCGCGCCGAGTTGTGCGGCCCGGTGCGGGTCGACTTGGAGCCGGGTGATACAGTCCTGCCCCGTGCTGATGACGTTCCCGCTCCCGCTGTGCCTCGTTTGCGATCTGCGCCGATGTGCCCTGAGCGGAGCTGCGGCTGCGTGATCGCCCGAACCATCGTCAGTGCGGATCTGGCCTGCGATGCCGCCGAGTGCGGCCACCAGATCCAACGGCCGATCTGCCATCGGTTTGTCGCGTTGATTGCGTCCGCAGTCGTCGCCCATGGAATGCTGGCGCCCAGCATGGCCCACGCCGCCGAAGATCCGGCCAGGGCGGAAGCTGCCGCGGGCGCAGCAAGCGCCGCAGGCGCGAGTGGCTTCACGAGCAAGGCCGAAGCCGCCGGCGCGAAGCTGCTGCCATTGTGGGAAGTTGGTTTCGGCGTTGCGGCTTTGCGCCTGCCTGACTACCGGGGTTCGGACCAGGCACGCAACTATGCCCTGCCACTGCCCTACGTGGTCTATCGCGGGGACTTCTTCAAGGCCGACCGCGAAGGTGCACGCGCGGTGTTGCTGGACGTGCAGCGACTCGAGATCGACCTGAGCGTTGCGCTGGCCGTGCCGGCGCGCAGCAACTCGGCCCGGCAGGGCATGCCCGAACTCGCGCCGCGCTTCGAGGTCGGCCCCAGCGCGAACGTCGATCTGTGGCGCACGGCCGACCGCAATGCCAAGCTCGAACTGCGCGCGCCGCTGCGGGCTGCATTCACGCTGCAACGTTCGCCGCGTGACGTCGGCCTGAGCTTCACGCCGCATGTCAGCCTGGACGTGAAGGGTCTGGCGGGTGGCTGGGACCTGGGAGTTCAGGGCGGGGCCATCTTCGGCGATCGGCGATTTCATTCCTACCTCTACGGCGTCGAGCCGCAATTCGCCACCGCGCAGCGGCCGGCCTTTGAGGCGCACGGAGGTTACGCGGGCTGGATGGCGTTGGCCGGGGTGTCGCGCCGTTTTGGAAACATCTGGGTCGGTGCCTTCGTGCGCCAGGACAGCCTGCAGGGTGCCCGCATCGCCGCCAGCCCCCTTGTGAAATCCGAGCGCAACGTGACGGCGGGCATCGGTGTCTCGTGGATCTTCAGCAGCTCCAGACAACTCGTCGCCGCCGAGCAATGATTCCCGGCGCGACCCTGCTGCACGCCATGATTCGCGGCGCGGTGTTCTATGTCCTGCTGTTCGGCCTGGGCGCGGCGTCGCTGGGCTGGAACCTGATGGCCGCCGTGCTGTTTCCGCTGTTGCCGCGCGGCCTGGGCCAGCGATGGGGGCGTGCGGCGATATCGCGCATCTACCGCAGCTTCTGGTGGACGGCGCAGGCGACCGGCTTGCTGCGCATCGATGCCGGCGCGCTGGAGTCGCTGCACCCCGAACCCGGGGGCCTGATCATTGCCGCGAATCATCCGAGCATGCTCGACGCGCTGCTGATCGTCGCCTTCGTGCCGCGAGGCGTGTGCATCATGAAGGCCGCGTTGATGAGCAACGTCTTTCTCGGCGCCGGTGCGCGACTCGCACGGTACATCCGCAACGATACCGCGCTGGGCATGGTGCGCGGTGCCGTGACCTGCCTGCGCGAGGGCGGGCAGCTGGTGGTGTTTCCCGAGGGCACGCGCACGGTGCAGGCCCCGATCAACCGCTTCATGCCTGGTGTCACGCTGATCGCCCATCTCGCCCAGAAGCCGATCCAGACCGTCCTGATCGAGACCGATTCACCCTACCTGAGGAAAGGCTGGCCGATCTGGCGCTTGCCGCGTTTTCCCGTCGAATTCAGATTGCGGCTCGGTGAGCGTTTCATGCCGCAGGCCGACCATGCACAATTGCTCGAGCAACTCCAAAGCTATGTCGCCCAGGAGCTGCGTCGGTGATCACCAGCACCACGCACCTGGTGATCATCCCGAGCTACAACACCGGTGCCGTATTGCTCGACACGGTGCGGGGCGCCTGCGCCCAGTGGCAGCCGGTCTGGGTGGTTCTCGACGGCAGCACCGACGGCACGCCGCACAAGCTGAAGGAATTCGCGAAAGGCCAAGCCGGGCTGCAAGTGCTGGAGCTTCCGCGCAACTCGGGCAAGGGCGCTGCGGTCTTGCATGGCCTGTTGCTCGCGCAGGCGCAAGGCTTCACGCACGCACTGACGATGGATTCCGATGGCCAGCACCCAGCGGCGTTGATCGCCGAGTTCATGCAGGCGTCGCTGCGGCAGCCTGCCGCGATGATGCTCGGGCGGCCGGTGTTCGACGCCTCGGCTCCGTTGCTGCGGGTGCGCGGCCGCCGCGTGTCGAACGCCTGGACGAACCTGGAGACGCTGGGTGCGGGCATCGCCGATTCGCTGTACGGCTTTCGCGTCTACCCGATCGCCGGGCTGGTGGACGTGATGCGCCACCAGCGCTGGATGCGCCGTTTCGATTTCGATACCGAGGCCGTGGTGCGCCTGGCCTGGCGCGGTGTCACGCCGGTCAACATCGATGCACCTGTGAAATACCTGCGTGCCGATGAAGGCGGTGTCTCGCACTTTCGCTATGGACGCGACAATCTGCTGCTGACCTGGATGCACCTGCGGCTGCTGCTGGAGTTCGTGCTGCGCCTGCCGTGGCTCGTGTTCCGACGCTTGACGCATCAGCCGCCCTTCAATGCGTCGTGAACGTGCTGCGGGTGAGTAATCGACCCTGAGTCCTCTTTGATGGTAACCACCCGATGATTCCACCAGAACTCGAACCCCAGACGCAACGCCGCGGCTTGCTTTGCGCCGGCCTCGCCGGCACCTTGCTGGCAGCCTTGCAGGGCTGCGCGCAGCGGCTGCCGGTGTCGCTCAGTTCGCAGGCCACGCCTGCCGGACAGTCGCTGCTCAAGGAGAGCGCGGCCGCGCACGGCGTGGCGTCCTTCAGCGCACTGAGCGACCTCAACGTCAGCTACGACGGCGTCTGGCGCGCCTTGATCGACAAGCTCCAGCCGGTGCTGGTCGACGCCGCGTTTCGGGGCAAGTCGGAAGAGCGTTTGTTGATTCGCGACGGCGTGATAGGCCAGTTTCACACCGGCCCGGGCGGGCGCAAGTTCGTGGCGCGCCGGCCCAGTTCACACCCGTTTGGCGAGGTGCGCGTCTGGTACAACGGCGAGGAGGCGAAAGACTCCGAGCGCCGCGCTGCCGCCGCTCTGGTGGCCGATGGCTACCGGCTGTTCCTGCTCGGCCCGATGCTGCTGATGAACCGCAACCTCGTGCTCGAACTCGGCGACGTGGAAACCGTGAACGAACATTCCTGCGACGTGCTGCGCATTCAACTGGCGCCCGGGCTGGGCCACTCGAACGTCGACCAGGTGGCGTTGTTCATCGACCGCAAGGAGCGCCTGATGCGCCGCGTGCGCTTCTCGCTGGAAGGCCTCGAGTCGACCAAGGGCGCAGCCGCCGAAGTCGAAACCTTCGACCACCAGACCCTGCACGGCATGCGCCTGCCGACCCGTTTCTTCGAGCGCCTGGTGCGCCCGGTGCGCATGCCGGTGCACGACTGGAAGCTGACCGGCCTGGACGTGAACCGCGGCTACAGCGCGGCCGACATTGCCGGGCCGGAGCTGGGTGGCAGTGCGCGCCAGGCGGCGACGCCGCTGGGTGCTGTGGCCAAGTCTTGAGTCGTTTGCCCGCGTGCGGAGTGAGGGTCGCAACGCAATTCACGTTCAGATCATCGCGCCATTGATCGAGATGACCTGCCCACTGATGTAGGCGGCGTCGGGTGACGCGAGGAAGGCCACCAGTGCAGCCACTTCGTCGGGCGTCCCGGCGCGCTTCATCGGCACCATTCGCTCGATGGCGGCGGCATCGAAACCCTCGGCCATGCCGCCCGCGATGATGCCCGGCGCCACAGCGTTGACGGTGATGCCGCGGCTCGCGAGTTCGAGTGCCAACGCTTTCGTCGCGCTGTTCAGCGCCCCTTTGGCGGCGGCATAGTTCACCTGGCCGCGGTTGCCGGTGAGCGCGGTCACCGACGAGATGTTGATGATGCGCCCCCAGCGGGTGCGGATCATCGGCATCGTGAGCGGCTGCGTGACGTGGAAGAAGCCGTGCAGCGAAACGTCGATCACGTCGTGCCATTGCGCCTCGCGCAGCGCGGGGAACGCGGCGTCGTCGTGTGTGCCGGCGTTGTTGACCAGGATCTGCACCGGCCCGTCCTGCAGCAGTGCCTCGCACGCGGCGTGTGTGGCTTCGCGCGAGCTCAGGTCGAACTGGCAGGCCTGCGCATGGCCGCCGGCGGCGCGAATGTCGGCGACGAGGGCCTGCACCGCATCGAGCCGCCGGTTCGCATGGGCGATCACGTGCGCGCCGGCCGCGGCGAGCCGCAACGCTATGGCGCGCCCAAGCGCACCGCTGGCGCCGGTGATCAGAGCGCGCTTGCCGCTGGAGGTGGTCATGCCCTGTGCCCTTGCGGTTGCAGCACGACGGTGATGCGGCCCGAGGCGAGCTGCCATGCGCCGTGCCGGGCCGTGAAGCCGTAGAGCAACTGCCGCTCATCCGCTGCCTGGCACGTCGCTTCGATGCGCAATTCGTCGGGCTGCAGCCGCGGCAGGTCGTCCAGTTTCAGCAGGCCCAGCCTGACCTGGCGCGCTGCCGCGAGCAAGCCCGGCCTGGCCGCCGATGCAGCGGCGCCGCCGCGCAGCGCACCATGCAACGCCATCGCCTGCGCAGCGTATTCGATCAGGCAACTGCTGAGCAGGCCGCTGCGGGTGCGCAACGGGTGCTCGGGGTCGCGGTGGTTGGCGGCGTGACAGACGATGCCCTGCGCGTGCCACGCGTCGACCCGCGCCAACAGGCACATCGTGCCCTGGTGCGGGACCAAGGCGGCGATCTGGTCCGGCCCGAGCGGTGCGGCCAGCATCAAGGCAACTCCATCAGCACGTCGACGCACAGGCGCAGGCCGTTCGGGCAGTCGAGCAGCACGCGGCTCTCGCGCGCCGGCCGCGCCACCGCCTCGAGCAGCGTCAGGCCGGCGGCAGCCGGTATCGAGGCGCGCAATCGTTCCAGCGCCGCGCCTGCGGCCGGTGTGGGCGGCAGGCCACGAGTGGTGTCGTCGAACGAGAGCTGCAGAGCGGCGAGCGCACCAGCCGTGCCGCTGGGGGCCAGCACGAGGGCCAGGCCGAAGTGGTCGGGCAGCTGCCGGCACGCGTGCAGGGGCTGCGGATAAGGCGTGTCGGTCGCGACCAGCAGGACAGGCGCGCCGGACACCGCGACCTGCGTGGCGGCCTCCAGCAAACCGGCACCGAACCCACCGTCAAGCGCGCACAGGCTGGTCGACGCGGCGCGGTTCGCCATCGAGATGTGCCAGTAGCCCGCGGCGGCGTTGTGAACCGAATTGGTGAAGCGTGTCGGCGACACCAGCCGATCCGGCCTGGCGAGTGCGTCGCACAGCGCATGGCAGATCGCGCCTTCGCCGCTGCTCGCGGTGAACACGGTGGCCAGGGCGCGCGGGTCGACGCCGGCCTGGGCGACCGCCTGGTCGGCCACAGCGAGGGCGAGCTTGATCGCAGCGCCGGCGCGCCGCCGTTCCGCACTCGGCAGCCGCAGCGGCACCGGCAGCGCGGTCGGGCCAGCGCCAAGGGTCCGGCGGCCGGCCAGGATGTCGCGGCTCTCGGCCCAGGACGCCAGGCCTGGCCCGAGCAGGCCGATGCCGCGCAGCGTGAATGTCAGTGGCGTCATCGGCACGCCCCGAAGACCAGGCTG
>JANNKS010000669.1:0-11839 GCA_031396425.1 Rhizobacter sp.
CCGAACATGTTCTCGGTGACGAGCACGTCGTAGGCCCAGGGCTTCATCACGAGGTTGAGCGCCATCGCGTCGACGTAGGCGTGCGCGACGCTCACATCGGGAAAAGCCGCGGCGCGCTCGTCGAATACCTGGCGCCAGAACGCCATCGACGCAAACACGTTCGCCTTGTCGACGTTCGTCACCTGGCCGGGCTTGCCGCGCGCCTTGCGCTGGCGTGCCAGCCGCAGCGCGAAGTCGCACACCCGTGCGGTGCCGGCACGCGTGATCTTCATCGTGTCGTACACCGCGTCGGCTTCGACCCGGCCGCGACCGCGTGCATAGAACAGGCCTTCGGTGCTTTCGCGCACGAGCACCAGGTCGATGTCGGCAGCGCGCGGGTCGGCCAGCGGCACCGGCAGGCCGGGGAAGGTGCGGATCGGCCGCACGCCGGCGTACAGGTCGAGCGCGAAGCGCAGGTCGAGCTGTGGAATGATTTCGGAGCCGTCGGCGCCGAGCACGTGCGGCAGGCCCATTGCGCCGAACAGGATCGCGTCTGCGGCGCGGCAGGCGGCCAGGGTCGCCTCGGGCAACGCGACGCCGCTGTCGAGGTAGTGTTGCGCCCCGGCCGGGTGGATCACGGCGTCGAAGAGGCGGCCGATGCGGCCCTGCAGCGCGGCCAGCAGTTCGAGCGCGGCGGCCGTCACTTCGCGGCCGATGCCGTCGCCGGGCAACACCGCGATCGAATAACTGGTTGGCTTCATGGCGGTGTCATCTCACATCTGCGCGAGCTTGAAGTGCTCGAAGATTGCCAGCAACTCGCGGTTGGCGCGTTGGCGGTGCGCGCGCGTGACGCGGGCCGCACCTTCGGCGTCACCCGCGCGCAGTCGTTCCACCATGTGCATGTGCTCTGCCGTCGAATTGACCGGCTTGGGGCGCAGGCGCAACGTGAACAGGCGTGCGCGGTGCGCCCGGTCCCAGTAGTTCAGCACCGTCGCCTGCAGCTGCCGGTTGCCGGCCAACTCGAGCAGCTGGGCGTGAAAACTCTCGTCGGCCTTCGCCCACGCTTCCAGGTCGTCCGCCTTCAGCGCCTTTGTCATTGCCTTCGTCGCATCGACCAGCGGCTTGAGCTGCGCATCGCTCGGCTTGCGCCGCGCCAGCAGTTCGGCGGCCATGCATTCGAGCGCGGTGAGGATCTCGTAGATCTCGCGCATGTCGGTCGGCGACACCGGCAGCACGCGCATGCCGTGGCGTGGGATCACCTCGACCAGGCCTTCGTTATGGAGCCGGCTCAGCGCTTCGTGCACCGGCGTGCGGCTCATGCCGAGCGCGAGCGCCACCTCCTGCTCGAGGGCGCGGTGCCCGGGCGGCCAGACGTTGTCGAGGATGCGCCTTCGGATCTGCTCGTAGGCGGCGTCGACCATCGACGCAGGCGCGTTCACTGCCTGGGTTTTCATGTCACGTTCCAATGAGCCGGCGTCACGCCGGCGACGGGCAATGGCAGCGTGACGAGGCTGTCGCCGAGCAGGCAGCCGAGCACGGCGGTGCGGCGGTCCGGCCCGGCAAAGGCAATGCTCGAGATGTTGCGCAGCACCTGGCTGCGGATGCCGTCCAGGTGCGGCCGGCCCATCTCGCCAGCGTCGAACGCCGCTTCGACCCAGGCCAGGTGCTCGGGGTCGGCGTCTTCGAGCCAGAGCGTCTGCGCGCCATCGGGCGCGACGCGGATCAACCGGTTGCTGACGATGCTCACCACCCAGGCGTGGCCGGCTTCGTCGAACGCCAGGCCGTCGGGGAACGTTCCCGGTCCGAACTCGGTGACCGTTTCGCGCGGGCCGAGCGAACCGTCGGCGCGCAGCGCAAACCGCGACAGGCGGCGCGCAAAGGTTTCGTTGACGTACAGCCATTCGCCGCCCGGGTGCAGTGCCACTTCGTTCGTGTAGCCCAGGCCGTCGGCGGCGACGGCGGCCGTACCGTCGGGCTGCACGCAGACGATGAATCCGTCGTTGCAGCTGCGCCGGTAGCCGAGCGAGCGCGGTGTCAGGCGCGTGCTCACCGTCACCCAAGTGCGGCCGGCGGCGTCGGGCAGCACGAAGTTGGTAGGTGGCAGCGCCACGCTCGCCACGTCCATCAGCCAGGGCTCGACCGCGCCGCTGCGTCTCAGCCGGTAGACGCCGCCGTCATCGGCGCCAAGGTGGGCGATGAGAAAACTGCCGTCGGCGAGCAGCGCGATCCCGTTCGGCCGCAGCTCGCCGCCGCCCGGCAGGCGGCCGGTGTAGAGCCGCTGCGTGCCGTCGGGCAGGCGATGCGCGACGCCGCCGCGCCAGTCGGCGCTGAACAGGTCACCCCGCGCGGTGGCGAGCACGCATTCCGGCCGCACCAGGCCCCCGCCGAGGTGGCCCAGGGAACGCAGCGCGCACCGCGGTGCAGCGAGCTTGGGGTCGATCGATGCGTTCATTAACGTATACATTAACCAACGCATCGATGCGTGAACATCGGGAAGAACCCTCGGCGGCGAGCCATGCCGTGGAGTCGTGCTAGGCTCGATTCGGCAGATTGCATCGGCCGCCGGTCTTCGATGTTTCATGCCTGCCTCGCAAAGGAACGCCCATGCCGCCTGAATCGAGCGTGTTCCCCGCCACCGTGTCGTGGGAGAGCGCCGGCACGAACCGGATTCCTTTCTCGGTGTACACCGGCGAAGCGCTGCATCGCCGCGAGCTGGAGCGCTTCTTCTATCGCCGCCACTGGTGTTACGTCGGCCTCGAGGCCGAAATCCCGAACCCGGGAGACTTCAAGCGCACCGTGGTCGGTGAGCGTTCGGTGATCGTGGTGCGCGACGCCGAAGGCCAGGTGCAGGTGGTCGAGAACGTCTGCGCGCACCGCGGCATGCAGTTCTGCCGCGAGCGGCACGGCAACCGCAAGGAATTCGTCTGCCCCTACCACCAGTGGAGCTACACGCTCAAGGGCGATCTGCAGGGCGTGCCGTTTCGGCGCGGGGTGCGCCAGGCGGGGCGCGTGAATGGCGGCATGCCGACTGACTTCGACACTGCCCAGCACGGCCTGACGAAGCTGAAGGTGGCGTGCCGCGGCGGCGTCGTGTTCGCGTCGTTCGACATGGACGTCGAGTCGCTCGAAGACTTCATGGGCCCGGTGATCCTGGGCTATTTCGACCGCCTGTTCAACGGCCGCAAGCTGAAGATCCTCGGCTACAACCGCCAGCGCATCCCGGGCAACTGGAAGCTGATGCAGGAGAACATCAAGGACCCGTACCACCCAGGCCTGCTGCACACCTGGTTCGTCACCTTCGGCCTGTGGCGCGCCGACAACCAGTCGGCGCTGAAGATGGACGCGCACCATCGCCACGCAGCAATGATCTCGACACGCGGCCAGGCCGGCGCGGCCGAGCAGGTGACGCAGGTGTCAAGCTTCAAGGAAGGCATGCAACTGCACGATGCGCGTTTCCTCGACATCGTCCCGGAGCCCTGGTGGGGCGGGCCGACGGCGGTGATGACGACGCTGTTCCCGAGCGTGGTGTTGCAGCAGCAGGTCAACAGCGTGTCGACGCGCCACATCCAGCCCGACGGCCACGGCGCGTTCAATTTCGAATGGACCCATTTCGGCTTCGACGACGACGACGCGGCGATGACGCAGCGCCGGCTGCGCCAGGCGAACCTGTTCGGCCCGGCGGGTTTCGTCTCGGCCGATGATGGCGAGGTGATCGAGTTCTCGCAGAGCGGTTTCGAGAGCAAACCGTTCCACCGCGCGCTGGCCGAACTCGGCGGGCGCGAGGTCGGCGACACCGACCACATGGTGACCGAGACGCTGATTCGCGGCATGTACCGCTACTGGCGTGAGGTGATGGAGACATGAGCGCGCCGACAGAAATCGCCTTCCCCGACTACCTCGCGCTCACGCAGCTCTACGCCGCGTACGCGAGCACGCTCGACGCCGGTGACTGGGACGGCTGGTGCGAGTTCTTCACCGACGAATGCGTCTACCGCCTGGTTCCGCGCGAGAACCACGAGCGCGGCCTGCCGCTCGCGACGCTGTCGTTCGAGAGCAAGGGCATGCTGAAGGACCGCGCCTACGCGATCCGCGAGACGCTGTTTCACGACCCGTACTACCAGCGCCACGTGGTCGGCGTGCCACGCCTGTTGCGCGTCGAGCCCGACACGCTGCATTGCGAGGCGAACTACGCGGTGTTCCGCACCAAGCTGTCGGCGCTGACGACGGTGTTCAACGTCGGGCGCACGCTCGACACCGTGGTGCGCACGCCGCAGGGCCTGAAGTTCGCCTCGCGCGTGTGCGTCTACGACAGTGAAATGATTCCGAACTCGATCATTTACCCGATCTGAAAGCCAGTGATGAGCAGCGAATGGATTGGCGCCGCCAACGAGACCGAACTGTGGGACGGCGCAGGCATCAGCGTGCTGGTGCAGGGGCGCGACATCGCGCTGTTCCGCATCGGCGATGCGGTCTACGCCACCGACAACCTGTGCACGCACGGCCACGCCCGCCTGTGCGATGGTTTCATCGAAGGCCACGACATCGAATGCCCGCTGCACCAGGGGCGCTTCGACCTGCGCAGCGGGCAGCCGACCTGCGCGCCCGCCACCGAGCCCATCAGGACCTACCCGGTCCGCATCGAAGGCGGCCGGGTATTCCTGTCAATCACCTGACCCCTGCCAAAGAAGGAGATCCTCATGAGCGACACCTATGTCCTGGTCCACGGCGCGTGGCACACCGGCGCGGAAATCGAGCCCGCCGCCGAACAGATCCGCAAGATGGGGCACACCGTGCACTGCCCCACGCTCGCGGGCAACCGCAAGGGCGACGACCGCTCGCGCATCGGCCTGGCGGCTGCGGCCGAGTCGCTCTGCGCCTTCCTGCGCGAAAACCAGCTGCGCGACGTTCGCCTGGTGGGCCACAGCTACGGCGGCATGGTGATCTCGGCCGCCGCGGATGCGATGCCCGAGCGCATCAAGCGCCTGGTGTACGTGAACGCTTTCGTGCCGCTGCCGGGCGAATCGCTCAACGACATGGTGCCGCCGCAATACGTCGGCCTGTTCGACAGCATCGCCGCGGCGAACGGCGGCGCCGTGATGCTGCCGTTCCCGATCTGGCGCGAGGCGTTCATCAACGACGCCGACCTGGCCCTGGCGACCTCGGCCTACGAGCGGCTCAACCCGCACCCCTACAAGACGTTCACCGACAAGATCGCGCTGAAAGCACCGCTGGCGGCGCTGCAGATCGGCAAGTCCTACGTCAATTGCCAGCAGGACACCGCGCTGCCGCACGGCCTGCCCTGGCACCCCAGGCTGTCGGAACGGCTCGGCCTGTTCCGCCTCATCGAGTGCACGGGCAGCCACGAGATCTGGTTCACCGACCCGCAGACCATCGCGCGTGCCGTGGTCGCGGCCGGGAGGGACTGACGCAGACGAGCCCTTGCGCGGGCTCGCCGTGCATGCCGTCGCCTCTCAGTCTCTCAGCCCACCACCTCGGGGGCGGCACCGAACGTTACGCCGAGCTTGAAGATGCCGCTCACGCGCGCGACGGGTTCGCCGTCGGCCTTCACCAGGCCTTGCGCGAACACGAGCGAGCGCGTCACGCGCAGCACCTGCGCCTCGCCTTCGACCCAGGCCCCCAGCGGTGCAGGCGCCAGGTAGTCGATCTGCAGGTTGATGGTGGGCAGGAAACGGCCGCGCGCCTGGGTGCTCTTGCGGTGCGCCGAAATCGGCAGCAGCATGTCGCAAAAGCTCGCCATCATGCCGCCGTGGCAGATGCCCATCGGGTTGGTGTGGCGCTTCTCGACGCGAAAACCCACGCGCACGTCGTCACCCGCATGGTGCAGGTAAATCGGGCCGTTGATGCCGATGAACTCGCCGCCCATCGTGAGCGGCCGGAACCCGGCCGGGATGAGCGCGGCGCCGTCGCCCGCCGAGCCGCCGGCAGCCCCGGGGCCTGAGGTCACGCCTGTTCCCGCGCCACGTCGGCGAGGAAATTCTCGGCGTGCATCGCCTTCAGTTGCTCCATCCACACCGGATAAGAAACGTGGAAATCGGCGACGATGCGCGCGAGCGGCATTTCGTCGAAGCTGCCGCGCCGGTTCACGTACTCCAGGTGGCGGTTGCCGGCGCGGTCGAAGGGGTGGTAGATCGAATCGTGGATGCCGTCGAAATCGAGCGGCAGCAGGCCGAATCGGTCGCACAGTTCGATGTTGAACGCGGGCGTGGCCTTGCGCCAGGCGCCGTCCAGCCACACATCGGTGTAGCCGTGCCAGATGAACAGGTCGGTGCGCATCGTCACGCGCATGCGCTCGGTGCTGAGGTGGTTGCGCACATCGGCATACCCCAGCCGCGCCGGAATGCCGCTGGCGCGACACACCGCCGCCAGCAACGCAGCCTTCGGATTGCACCAGCCGATGCCCTTGATCAGCGCGGTGCTGGCGCGCATGCCGTGCGGCGAGAGGTCAACCCGGTACGGGTCGTAGCGCACCTGGTCGCGCACCGCGTAGTACAGCGCCACGGCGCACTCTCGGTCGGTGCTGCCCAGGGCGTGCTGGCGGGCGAACTGCACCACCTTGGGGTGTTCGCTGTCGACAATGTCGGTCGGGGCCAGCGCGGCGGCCGGCATCAAAGGGGTCATGTCAGTGTGTCTCCGGCTGCTGTGCCGCTCGACGCCAACGCGGCGGCTTCGGCCGCAATGATCGCACGGAGCCGCACAACCGCGCCCGCAGGCCCCGCCTTGGCCCGCCTCGACGCGGCAAACCTGCGGCCACGCCGGGCGGCGCGTTATCGTCGGCTCCCCTGCCCTGGTCGCTGCCCGCGCCGAAAGAGCCCGCCATGCCGCAATCCCCTGAAACGGACGCTGGAACGCCGCCACTGCTGGCCATTCACGCCGGCGTTGCCACCCTCATGCTGAACCGCCCGGCGCACCGCAACCGGTTGCACGACGACGATCTGCGCACGCTGCTCGATCATTTCCGCGCGATCAATGCCGATGCGTCGGTGCGCGTCGTCGTGCTGGCGGGCCAGGTGCTGGCCGAGCGGCCGGTGTTCTGCTCGGGCTACCACCTCGGGCAAATCGGCACCGAACGCGCCGGCGACACCTTCGAGCCGGTCGCCAACGCACTCGAGGCGCTGCGCCCGCTGACCATCGCCGCGCTGAACGGCAGCGTCTACGGCGGCGCCACCGACCTGGTGCTGGCCTGCGACTTCGCAATCGGCGTGCACGGCATGGAAATGCGCATGCCGGCCGGCGCGCTGGGCCTGCACTACTACCCGAGCGGGATCTCGCGCTTTGTCTCCCGGCTCGGCGTGACCTGGGCCAAGCAGGTCTTCCTGGGCGCCGCGACCTTCGGCTCCGACCAGTTGTTGGCGATGGGTTTCGTGCAACGCCTGGTGGCGCAGGCCGACCATGCCGCGGCGGTGCAGCACCAGGTCGAGGCGCTGCTGGGCCTGGCGCCGCTCGCGGTGCAGGGCATGAAGGCCTCGCTCAACGAAGTGGCGCGCGGTGACTGCGATGCAGTGCGCCTGCGCGCGCGCCACCAGCACACTCAGGCCTCGAGCGACTTTGCCGAAGGCCGCCGGGCGTTCGCCGAGCGACGCGCGCCGGTGTTCACGGGCCGATAGCCGGCCCGGCCGATCCTGCGGCCTGCAACCCGCCAGGCGAGCGCTGCGAAAAAAGTCACGGGCGGCTTGGCAGCCGGTCAACGCGTCAACGCGTCAACGCGCCAATGCGTCAAAGGGCACTGGATGTTTGACCCGTGGGCGTGCGGCGAACGGCCCCGCCTCAAGAAAGGCCGGAACCTGCCGACAACCTGGGCAGCGCCCCGCCTTGGGGAACGCCAGCCCATTGCCCAGGCCCCGCATGAACGACAGTTCCGCGACGACGCATTCCACCGGAAACGCCAGCCCGCGCCAGCGGCGCGCGCGCCCGAAATGGCTGCACCTGTATTTCGCGCTGGCGGCATTCGATCTGTTGACGGTCTGCGTCAGCCTGTTCCTCAACCACCAGATCATGGACATCTACCGCGTCACGGTGGAAGTGAATCAGCGCTGGGCCAATCGGCTCGTGATCTATGACGAATTGCGCAAGCTCGCGGGGGTGGTGAACGCCCCGGGCAACGACGTCTTCGACTCGCGCGCCGTCGCGCAGGAAAGCGAGCGCATGCACAAGGCGCGGATCGTGTTCGATGCCAAGCTGCACGCCGCACGTGACGAAATCTCACAAGATCTTGCGGTGACGCAGCGGCAGGCACTGCTGCGCGGCATGGATGCGGCGGCAGCGGCCATGGAGGACATGACGAGCGAAGCCAGGATGATCTTCGCCTACTTCGCGAGCAATGACGCCGGTGCGGCCGGCACGCGAATGGCGACCATGGACCGCAAGTACGCGCAGCTGAACGCCGCACTGGCCAGCCTGAGCGCACAGGTGTATGCGATCCAGCAAGCTCACTTCGAGGAACAGCTGGGCCTGGCCAACTCGCTGCGCAGCCTCGAAATAGTCATCGCATGCTGCATTCTGCTGATGGTGCTGGGCGCCATGGCCTACGGACACCGCCTGGGACGGCAGGTCGACGTCGCGTCGGCCGCAAAGGAACAAAGCATTCGCGACGCCGCAGCGGCACAGGAGGCGACCGCGGCGAGCCGGGCCAAATCGGAATTCCTGGCGAACATGAGCCACGAGATCCGCACGCCGATGAACGGCGTGCTGGGCATGACCGAGTTGCTGCTCGACACGCCCCTGGACGACGAGCAGCGGCGCTACGCCGCGAACATCTCGAAATCGGCTGATCTGTTGCTGGGCATCATCAACGACATTCTCGACTTCTCCAAGATCGAAGCGGGCAAGATGGAGCTCGACAACGTCGACTTCGACCTGCCCGATCTGGTCGAAGGGGTCGCCGAAATGCTCGCCGCCCGCAGCCATGCCAAAGGCGTCGAGCTGACCTGCCGAATCGACGACAAGGTGCCGACGGCGTTGCGCGGTGACGCCGGCCGGCTGCGCCAGGTGCTGACCAACCTGATCGGCAACGCGATCAAGTTCACCGAACAGGGCGAGGTGATCGTCGATGTGCGCCAGATGCCTACCGCTGCAGCCACGGGCGACGCGTGCGAACTGGAGTTTTCGGTGCAGGACACCGGCGTCGGCATCGCGCCGCACAACATCGCACGCCTCTTCACGGCCTTCACCCAGGCCGATGGCTCGACCACGCGGCGCTATGGCGGCACCGGGCTCGGGCTGGTCATTTCACGCCAGCTGATCACCCTGCTGGGCGGCCACATCGATGTTCAAAGCACGCCGGGCCAGGGATCGCGCTTCTGGTTCACCGCCAGGCTGCAGATCGCGACGCCTGCTCACCGCCCACCGCGCGACGCCTTGAACGGACTGGCCGTGCTCATCGTGGAAGACCATGGCACCTCGCGCAGTCTGTGGCAACGTCATGCCGAGTCGTGGCAGATGAGCACCGCCTGCGCCGCGAATGCCGGCGAAGCGCTGGCCATCCTCGATGCCGCGGTCCGCGAAGGGCGTCGATTCGACGTTGCGCTGATCGCGTCCAGGCTGCCCGGCATCGGCGGGCTCGATTTGTCGCGCGTGATTCGAGCAACGCACAGCCACATCGCAATGCCGATGATCCTGCTCACCCCCATGAGCCAGAGCAATGTGTACCAGGCTGCGCGCGATGCCGGTTTCGCGGCCTGCCTGAACAAGCCACTTCGGCGCGATGAGCTTTACCGGACCCTCGCGCGCACGACTGGCCGAATGGCCAGCGCCGCACCGCCGGCAGCGCCGAGGACAGGCAGCCGCACCTCACTCGGCCTGCGCATGCTGCTGGTCGACGACAACAGCATCAACCAGGTGGTCGGGGTGGCGATGCTGACCGGTCTGGGTTGCGCGGTCGACGTTGCGAAGAATGGCCTCGAGGCTGTCGCGATGGCCGGGCGTGCCCGCTACGACGTGATCCTGATGGACTGCCAGATGCCCGAGATGGACGGTTTCGAGGCCACCGCGGCGATCCGGGCAAGGCAGCCGGGCGACGGCACCGGCACCCCCGCCACGACACCGATCATCGCGCTGACTGCCAACGCAATCCAGGGCGACCGCGAGCGCTGCATCGCGGCAGGCATGGACGACTACCTCTCCAAACCGTTCCGGCGCGATCAGCTGCTGGCGGCTCTGCGCCCCTGGGTGCCGGCAGACCTGCCAGCGAAGCCGCTGGGAACGGCGCAGCAAGAGCCGGCGCGGCCAGTACAGGCAACCGTCGGGGCGATCGATCGCGACGCATTTGTCCGAAACCTGAGCTTCGGCGGCAGCCCGAAAACCGCGCTGATGCTCGAAGTCATCGGGTTGTTCCTGCGCGACGCACCGCTGCGGCTTGACGCCATCCGCACCGGGCTGGACAACGGCGACACGTCGAGTGTTGAACGTTCGGTGCACACGCTCAAGTCGTCGGCCATGATGTTCGCTGCGGACGCATTGGCACAACTTGCAGCCCGTGCCGAAGACCATGCGCGCGCCGGCCGCCTGCACGAGGTATCCCACCTGGTGCAGCAGATCAGCGAAAGCATCGATCACACCGCGCGGCACCTAGCCAGCATTCGCGATGAAATGCAACCCGCCGAAGAAGAGGCGCCCACACGCTGATCACGGCCGGCTGCGCTGCCGAATCGCCGACGCAACGCTGCAGCATCACTGCGGCACCACTTCCGCACTAGTCGGCCTTGGCCCCCGACTCTTTCACGACCTTCGCCCATTTGGTGATTTCGCTGGCCTGGTAGCGCGCCAGTTCTTCGGGGGTGGAAATCCAGGGCTCGAGGCCGAGCGCCTTGAGCTTGTCGGCCACGTCGGGGCAGCTTGAAAACGCGCTGCAACTCGGCGTTGATGCGGTTCACCGCCTCGCCGGGCGTGCCGGCGGGCGCGAACACCGCGAACCAGGTGGTGGCCTCGAAACCGGGCACGGTCTCGGCGACCGTCGGAACATCGGGCGCCGCCGGCGAGCGCTTCAAGGTCGTCTGCGCCACCGCCCGGATCTTGCCTTCCTTGGCCATCGGCAACGCCGAGGGCATGTTGTCGAACATCAGCTGGATCTGCCCGCCCACCAGGTCGGGAATCGCGAACTGGCGCCCCTTGTAGGGCACGTGCTGCATCGTCGTGCCGGTCATGGCCTTGAACAGTTCGCCTGAAACGTGCACAGAAGAGCCGATGCCCGGCGAGCCGAATGACAGCTTGTTCGGGTTCGCCTTCATGTAGGCGATCAGTTCGGCAACCGTCTTCACCGGCAGGTCATTGGTGACGACCAGCAGGTTCGGCGCCGAGGCGACATGCGCGATCGGCACGAAATCCTTCACCATGTCGTAGGGCATCTTGCTGTACAGCGCGCCGTTGATCGAATGCGTGCCCACCGTGCCCATCACCAGCGTGTAGCCGTCGGCGGGCGCCTTGGCGACGAAGTCGGCACCGATGTTGCCGCCCGCGCCCGCCTTGTTGTCGATGACGATGTTCTGGCCGAGCTGCGCCTTGTCGGCGAACAGGCGCGCCAGGATGTCGGGCGCACCGCCGGGCGGAAAGGTGACGACGATTCGGATCGGCTTGTTCGGGTAGCTTTGCGCCGGCGCGGCGGCGGCGGCCAGGCTGAGCAGCGCGCCGAGCAGACAATGAGCGAGTTTCATCGGGAAAGTCCGGAAGTGAGGAGGAAATGATAGGCGCTCAGGAAACCATGCAGCCCATCGACGGCGTCGACGTGCACATCGAAGGCCGCGGCGCCGACACCCTGGTGATGGTGCACGGCTGGCCCGACACCTACCGTCTGTGGGACGCGCAGGTGGCGTTTCTGCAGGCGCGCCACCGCTGCGTGCGCTTCACG